>JADLHI010000388.1 GCA_020848895.1 Hyphomonadaceae bacterium | reverse complement strand
GGATCAACGACCTGCCTGGCGTACTCATCCAACTCCGTCTGGCGCTTAAGCCCGACGGCCTCCTGCTCGCCTCGCTCGTCGGCGGCGAAACGCTCCACGAACTTCGGCTCTCTTTGATCGAAGCGGAATCCGAATTGACCGGCGGCGCCGGCCCTCGCGTCTCGCCCTTCGCCGACCTGCAAGACATCGCCGGCCTTCTCCAACGCGCCGGCTTCGCGCTGCCAGCGGCTGACCGCGACGTCGTCACGGTCCGCTATGGCGAACCGATGAAGCTCCTCGCCGACCTCCGCGCCATGGGCGAAACTTCGGCGCTCCGCGAACGCAATCCACGCGGCTTAAGCCGCCGCATTCTCGCGCGCGCCTTCGAAATCTACCGCCAACGCTATTCCGACGAAGACAACCGCGTCCGCGCCACCTTCGAAGTCCTCACCGCTACCGGTTGGTCGCCGCACGAAAGCCAGCCGAAGCCGCTGAAGCCCGGCAGCGCGAAGATGCGCTTAGCGCACGCACTGAACACGGAGGAGAAGTCAGCGGGCGAAAAGCCTGGCGAGTAATATGGACAGCCGGCGCCTCGCCGGCATGCACTGGCGTTGGCCGGCGAGGGCGCCGGCAGTCCATACGCAACGCTAGCGCGGCATCCGCGTCATGCACCAAAAGTGCAGACCCGGCAGCGCGAACTCGTTCGTCACTTCAAAGCCATGCCGCGCGTAAAGCGCAACGTTTCGCTCCGTCGACGCTTCGAGATACCCAACCGTCCCGCTCGCATCGAGCGGCGCCAGCGTCTCTTTGAGTATCGCTGAGCCAATCCCTTGTCCCTGTGCCGCGCCCGAAACACCGAGGAACTGCAAATGCGCATGCGGCACGGCGGGATGGCATGCGGTGAGGCGCGCGCCCAGTTCCTGCGCGCGCTTCAAACCCGACGCACCGGCGATCGAAAGAAACAGCGGCGTGTACAAAAGCTCGCGCCACCACGGAAAGTCGAAGGCCTTCAGGCCGGGCCCTAGCCACACGGCGGCGCCCTTCATGGCGCCGCTATCGTCGCTCACCCAGATATCGCGCTTGGGATGCAGCATGTCGCGCACGACGGCATCGAAAAACTTGGCTCGGCAGCGTTCCTTGCTGGCGTCTTGGCGCAGCCAGTAGTTCAACCCCGCCTCATCGACGAACGCGTCCGTCAGCACCGCGGCGGCGCCAGCCAGTTCGTCCGCGCGCGCGGCACGCACGACGGCGTTCATATCTTTTCCGAGATCCGGATCGCGGCGCGGCAACCGAACTTTATCACCGCCGACAGCACCGGATAGGCAGGCGCCTGATGCGCGCCTTGCTCCACGGCGGTATCCTTGTGCGCGATTTCGTCTTCCCGGAATTTGTCGACCACGTACTTCAGTTCGCTATCGACGCCCTCAAGTTCATCGCTCTGATGCCCGTAGTGCTTTTCGATCACGTCTTCGACTGCTTCCGTGCAGGCGTGCGCCGCCTCTTCACCCATCAGCGCCGTGATCGCGCCCAACCCAAAGCCCGCCACGCGCCACACCGGCGCCATCAAAGTCGGCCGCACGCGACGCTCCGCGATCAAGCGATCGAACGTCTTCAAATGCTCCTGCTCGCCAGCTTCCATCTCTGAAATCAGCCGCGCCGCATGCGCCTTGGCCTCAATGCGGCTGAACACCGCCTTCTGGCCGCGATAGATTTGAACGGCGCCGTACTCACCTGCGTGATCGACACGGATCATCTCATCGAGACGGCGCCTTTCAACGTGCTCGCCGGGCATGGGCGGGTGCGGTCGGCTCATTGCTCACGTTTTCCGGCAAGCGCCACGTAGAAGCTGGCCAACGCCAAGAGCAGCGAGGCGATCATGTTGTAGCCAGCCATCGAAATCCCGAACAGCGACCATGGAATTTCATCGCAACGCGGCGGATGAAGCTCTTCGCCCAGATTGTCGAGGCTCAGGTCCGCGGCGTTGATGACCCCGCCGACATCGCATTGCGCGACGACCCATTTTTGCTCCACCGCGACGTGATAGCCGGCCATCGCCGCGCTTCCGAGCAGCGTCAATCCGATGATTACGATCGCCCAGCGCGTCCAGCCAGGACGCACGCGCGTCACAATCAGCGCGAGCACCGAAACGGCAATAACGCCCCAATGCCATTCGCGCTGCTTCAGGCAGAGTACGCATGGCTGCAGACCCTGCACGCCTTGGAAATAGAGGATCGCCGTCGCCAACATCGCGCCCGAGGCGAAGAGCGCGAGCAAAGGCCACCAGGGGCGCAATCGAGAAATCATTGGCCGATCCTAGCCCGAAATTGCGGCCAGAGTCTGCGGCGCGCCGCCGCGTTTAGTGCGGGATGTATTTGACCGCCAGGACGACCGCGACCAGCACCACCGCGACGACCGCGAGCACCAATCCCATCCGCTTTTCCATGACCGGGGCGATCTGTGGGCCAAAGCGCTGGAACAGCCATGCCACCAGCAAGAAGCGCGCGCCGCGCGTGATCGCTGACAGCAGCACGAACAATGGCAGCGAATAGCTCATCGCGCCGGAAAGAATGGTCACCAGCTTGTAGGGGATCGGAAGCAGGCCTTTGATCAGGATGACCCATGCGCCGTACTGAGCGTACCACGCGCGGAACTCGGCTTCCTTGTCGCCCGAATAGCCGAAGAAATTGAGGATCGGCCGCCCGACCGAGTCCATCAAGAACATGCCGATCGCATAACCGGCGAGACCGCCGAGCACTGAGGCGATCGTGCACACCAGCGCATAACGCAGCCACTTCTTCGGTTCGACCGCCGCCATCGGCCCCAGCATCAAATCCGGCGGCAGCGGAAAGAACGAACTCTCAGCGAACGACACCAAGAATAACCCCCGCTCCGCATGCGGCGAACGGACGGCGTCCATCATCTTTGACTTAAGACCATCAAGCATGGTGCGCCCGCTAGCACGCTTCGGGCCAAGGCGTCATCGCGCGCGCGCATCACAATGCTATTTCGGATGATGAACGTTCTCGGCGTAAGCCAGCCGTAGCTGCGCCTAAGGGTTGCTCCGCCTTCGCCCTCTGGGCTTCGGCGAGACAGCCTCACTCCGTCTTCGCGCAGCGAACGCTGGTGCCCCCGGTCGGAGTCGAACCGACACACCTTGCGGTACCGGATTTTGAGTCCGGCGCGTCTACCAATTCCACCACAGGGGCAACTGGGGCTTCCAAAGGCGAGGCGCTGAGGTATGAGGCCGCAAAGCCGGTGTCAAATCCGGTGTGCGGGGGAATGCCATGACCGACGAAGATATCGCCGGCGAGGAAACCGGCTTTGGCCGCGTCGGCCGCTGGATTGGCCTTGTTCTCGGCCCCGCCCTGGCGCTTGGCCTTCAACTGATCCCGGCGCCCGAAGGCTTATCCCCAGAGGCCTGGCGCGTGGTTTCGCTCGCCGCCCTGATGGTCGTCTGGTGGGTGACCGAGGCGATCCCGATCGCCGCCACGGCGCTCGTCCCGCTTGCCGCGCTGCCGCTCATCGGCGCCGCCAGTATAAAGGACGCAGCCTCGCCTTATGCCGATCCGATTGTCTTTCTCTTCATCGGCGGCTTCATGCTCGCCGCGGCGGTTGAACGCTGGCGCCTGCATGAGCGCATCGCGCTTTCCATCGCGTCGGTCGCCGGTGGACGCCCCGTCGCGCTCGTCGCCGGCTTCATGCTCGCCTCGATGCTGATCTCGATGTGGATATCCAATACGGCGACAACGCTGATGCTGGCGCCCATCGCTATCGGCGCCGCGCGTGCGATGTCGGGCGGCGGCAAGCCCGATCTTGCCCTGGGCGGCGCGCTTACGCTCGGCGTCGCGCACGCAGCCACCATTGGCGGCATCGGCACACCCGTCGGCACGCCCACTAACCTCATCGGCATCGCCTTCTTCGAACGCGCAGGCGAACCCATCGCTTTCATCGATTGGATGAGCCGCGCCATTCCGATCATGCTGTTGATGATGCCCATCGCGTGGCTGCTCCTGTGCTGGCCGCTTTTCGGCAAGGGGCATGCGCGTTTCGACGCTATCGGTGCTGTCGTGAAAGAGGCGCTACATGCGCTCGGCCCAATCACCAAACCGGAAATGCGCATCGGCTTCGTGTTTGCGCTCACCGCGCTTGCGTGGATGTTCCGCGTCCAGATCGCGGACCTACCGGGTCTTGCCGCGCTGACCGATACTGGCGTCGCCATCGCCGGCGCGCTTCTCCTATTCTTCGTTCCCTCGGGTCGCGAGCGGGGCGAAAAGCTGATCGACTGGAAGACTGCCGAGCGTATCCCGTGGGGCATCGCGGTTCTGTTCGGCGGCGGTCTTTCACTCGCCGCGGCTATGGAAGCCACCGGCCTTGCGGCCTGGATCGGAACGTGGATCGCCGGGCTCGATGGCCTCTCCGCCTTCGCGCTTGTGGCGCTCTTGGTGGTGACGACGATTCTGGTCTCCGAACTCGCCAGCAATGTCGCGACCTTGACCTCGATGCTACCCGTGGTCGCCGCGGTCGCCACCGCCACCGGCACGCCGCTTCAGGAACTCGCTTTCCCGGTAGCGCTCGCAGCCAGCTTCGCTTTCATGCTGCCCGTCGCGACCGCGCCGAACGCGATCGCTTATTCTTCGGGATTGCTGACGCTGAAGCGCATGCTTGCCGTGGGCTTTGGCCTCAACATCGCGGCGATCGTCCTCATTATGACATTCGCGGCTTAGAGCATCCGCTCGACGCGGTCCCAGAACGCCTTCGGCAGATCGAGGCCAGAGAGCCGCTTCAGCTCCTGCGCCAAAGTGGGCGAGGTCACGTTGATCTCGATGAGCTTGCCAGCAATCACGTCGAGGCCCGCGAAGACGATGCCTTCGCGCTTCAGCAGCGGGGCGACTGCCGCCGCGATGGCGCGGTCATCGTCATCGAGTTCGCCCGCAGCGGCCTGACCGCCCACCGCCAAGTTGGCGCGGAAATCACCGGCTTTCGGGAGGCGCTTCAACGCCGCGAACGGTTCGCCGTTCAGCACGAACACACGCTTGTCGCCACCGGACACGGCAGGGAGAAACTCCTGCGCCAAGATCGGCTCGCGCCCGGCTGCCGAAAGAAACGCGCGCGCCTTCTTCTTGAACTCCGGATCGCCGGCCGCGAGCTTGATCACGCCCTCGCCGCCCATCATGAAAAGGATTTTCAGCACGACTTGATCGAAGCGCTTCGCAAAAGCCTCGAGCGCCTCAGTATCGCGCCCCACCCATGTGGTCGGCGTTAGTTCCGGAAACTGCAGGATCGACATCTTTTCGGTGATGTTGCGAATCCCGCGCGGCGGATTGATCAGCAGCGTGTTCACCAACTCCAGCAAATACGTGTTGGAGACGTAGCCCATATCGAACGGCGGATCCTGGCGGACCAACACGACATCGAACTCATTCAGTGCGCGTACGGCCGTCTCAAGCGTTTCGTAGTGCTTGCTCTCGTCGAGGCTCACCGAAACCCGGTGCGCTCGCGCCTTCACAACACCCGTATCGTAAAACACATCGTTCGGCGTGAACCACCAAATCTCGTGCCCGCGCGATTGCGCCTCGACCATCAGCGCAAGCGACGTGTCATGGCTCACGATCATCTTCTCGATCGGATCCATCTGCACGGCGATACGAAGCGATTTCATTCGAACCTACTCGCGCTTCGCGGCGCACGCCGTCAATAGCTGGGCTAGCTAGCTTGCGCCCTGCGCCCATTCACGCGGGCGCTGCGCAGTTTTTCCGCGATAAGGAACGCCAGATCCAACGCCTGCGTGCCATTGAGCCGCGGATCGCAGTGCGTGTGATAGCGGCTGGAGAGATCCTCCTCCGTCACCGCTGACGCGCCGCCCAGGCATTCCGTGACCTGCTGACCTGTCATTTCGACGTGCACGCCGCCGGGATAAGCGCCCTCGGCCGTCACGACATCCATGAAGCTGGAGACCTCGCCGAGGATACGGTCAAAGGGCCGCGTCTTGTAGCCGGAGGCAGTCTTCAGCGTGTTTCCGTGCATCGGATCGCAGGACCAAATCACCGTGCGTCCGGATTTTTGCACGGCGCGCACCAGCCTCGGCAAACCAGCCTGCACCTTATCGACGCCAAAGCGCGCAATCAGCGTGATGCGGCCTGCCTCGTCGGTCGGATTGAGGATGTCGATCAGCTTCAGCAATTCGTCCGGCTCAAGCGAAGGTCCGCACTTGATGCCGAGTGGGTTCTTGATCCCGCGCGCGAACTCGATATGGGCGCCGTCAGGCTGACGCGTGCGATCGCCGATCCACACAAAGTGCGCGCTCGTGTCGTAGTAATCGCCGCTGGTGGAGTCGACGCGCGTCATCGCCTCTTCATAGCCAAGCAGCAGCGCCTCGTGGCTGGTGTAGACATCAACTTGACGCACCTGCGGCACGTTTTGCGGCGTGATCCCACACGCTTCCATGAAGTCGATGGCTTCCGAGATGCGGTCG
>JADLHI010000387.1 GCA_020848895.1 Hyphomonadaceae bacterium | reverse complement strand
GACAACAGACGCCGGGACGCAAAAAGCGGCCTCGCGGCCGCCTCATAACTTACCAATTTCATTGAGAATTTTTGGAGCGGGCGATGAGATTCGAACTCACGACCCCAACCTTGGCAATCGTCCCAAGTACTGATTCCGCATTATTCCGCTGCATTCCAGCACATTCGAAATTCTCCAACGGAGTCACCTAGTTATTGCGCGATTTCTGCATTGGTAGCAAAAACACCGTTGCCTCACTGTTCCTGCGAATTCCGTTCTGCTGGTAGCAATGTGGTAGCAAATCAGACTCGAACACATGGTAGCAGTCCGCAAAGTGGACATGTGTTTGAGTCCAACGGTGGGACGACCGATGGACGGCATTCGCGCGCGCATCACGCTTCGTTTGATTGACGCCACATCGGCGCCGCCCGACGGAGAGCTTCGCATCTGGGACACTGACGTGCGCGGTTTCATGCTGCGCGTGTCCTTCACCGGGCGCAAAACCTATTGCCTCAAGTATCGTTATAGCGGGCGTCAGCGCTGGCTCACCATCGGCGAACATGGGTCGCCCTGGACGCCGGACACAGCGCGCACCCGCGCCAAGGAAGCGCTTTATCAGGCGACGCATGGTGAGGACCCGCAACTTGTGAAAGCCGAGACGCGCGCGAAAAGCGGCACGGTGAAAGAGCTGTTCGAGCGCTATTTCGTCGAGGGGCGGGTCGACAAGCCGCTCAAGCGTGACAGCTCCTGGAAGGTCGATCGGACCAATTATTCCCGCCACATTGAGCCGCTGATCGGCAAGCGCATAGCGCGCGAGCTGACGGTTTCGGACCTCTCGCAATGGCAGGCCCAGGTCGCGGCGGGAAAGACTTCGCTCGACGTGAAGACCAAGAAGCAAGGTCGGGCCATTGTCACCGGCGGCACCGGCGCCGCCGCTCGATCCATGCGCACCCTCTCCGCGATGCTTTCATGGGCGGTTCGAAAGGAGCTGCTGGATCAGAACCTCGCCACCAAGATTCAGAAGTATCGCGACCAGCAGCGGGAGCGCGCGCTCACCGACGACGAGGCGGTCAATCTTTGGAACATGATCGGCGAAGCCGAGAAGGCTTGGGTCATCACCAAAGACTTCGCCGACATTTTCCGGCTCATCATGCTGACCGGCGCGCGGCGCACGGAGATCGTCGCACTCCGCTGGTCCGAGGTGGAATTTGAACGCTCGCGTCTGGTCTTGCCGCCGATCCGAACAAAGATGGGCGCCCTGAACCGCGCGCGTCACATCGTGCTTTCACAGCCAGCGCTCGAAATCCTGCAGGCCTGCAAACGGCGCGGTGAGCACGTCTTCCCTTCATCGGTGGGCGACAAGCCGCTCGTTGGGGTCAATCGCGCTTGGGAGAAAGTGCGCACGCTGGCGGGCATTCCCGACGTGCGACTGCACGATCTCCGACACAGCTTTGCGACCTTCGCGGTCGAAAACGGCGCGTCCCTCTTCCAGATCGGGCGCACGCTCGGTCACGCTAAGTCGGTTTCAACGGAGCGCTATGCGCACCCGACCGACGCGGGAGCGCGCGCCATCGCCAGCGGGGTCGCGGCCCGTTTCGTCCCGCCAAGCACCCGACCTCCAGCGAATGATCCCGCGCCGCCCAAAGCGACCCAAGACCAGGGAATGCTGCCTCTCGATCTGCCGCTCGCGGAATCCACCGGCAGTTAAAGCAATGTGCCGGCCAATAATGCTCAATATAATGATCGTTACCGGCTTTAATGCTCAGCCTATTGACCACTAACGCGGCGACGGTTTACGGTCGCTTTAGATAATGCTCTATATAGTGCTCGTTATCCGACTTAGCGATCACCATATTGAGCATTAAGATGAAAGACTCTCGCGCCAAATCCGCCCTGCCCATCGGCGTTCGGCGCGCCTTGCGAAAGCTTGGCGCGGATATCTCCATTGCGCGCCGGCGGCGGGGGATCACGGCCCAGCTCATGGCCGAACGTGCCTTCATGTCCCGCAACACAGTGCGCGCCGTCGAGAGCGGCGATTCGGGCGTTTCGATCGCCAGCTATGCGACGGTGCTGTTCGTGCTGGGCATGACCGATCGCTTGGCTGATCTCGCCGACCCGAGCGCTGATCCCCTTGGCCGAGAACTGGCCGAAGAACAGCTTCCCAAGCGCGTCCGGCCACGCGAATCCCGGCAGGATGGCGACCATGGAAAGTGAGCTGCGCGTCTATGCAGACCTAAAGGGGTTGGCCGTGCCAGTGGGCCGGCTATGGGTGAAGGATCGCGCCGGCAAGGAGTCGGCGACGTTCGAGTACGAAGCCGGATGGCTGAAACACCCGCAACGGTTCGCGCTGGCGCCAAACCTGATGCTGACCACGGGTAAATTTCACTCCGCAGACGATCTTTTCAACGCCTTTACCGATCCCGCCCCGGATCGGTGGGGCCGCAAGCTCATGCGCCATTTTGAGGTCGAATCCGCCAAAGCCGAGGGGCGCACGCCGCGCACATTGCTGGGTTCGGATTTTCTGGCTGGCGTCGATGATGAAGTCCGCCTCGGGGCGCTGCGATTCAAGCGGCCTGGCGACGACAAATTCTTGGCGCACACAGGCCGGCCAGTGCCGCCGCTCATCGAACTCGCCGAACTCCTCTCGGCAACAGATCGTATCGAGAAGGGAAAGCCTCGAAAAAAAGACATCCAGCTCGTACTGGCGCCGGGCGGATCGCTCGGGGGCGCGCGTCCGAAAGCCACCGTGCGCGACCGCGGAAAACTCCACATCGCCAAATTTCCGTGGGTCCGCGATGAATGGCCGGTCATCCAATGGGAAGCGGCTTTGCTTGAAGTCGCCGCAGCCGCCGGCGTGATGACGCCGCCGGCCCGCCTGGAGCGTGTCGGAACCAAGTCCGTCTTATTGATGGATCGCTTCGACCGCGAGGGGAGCGACGTGCGGGTCCCGTTCATGTCGGCGATGACGGCGCTCGACGCCAAGGATCACAGCGAAGATCGAAGCTATATCGAAATCTTGGATGTGATCCGCCAGTTCGGCGCATTCCCCAAAGAGGATGCGCGACAACTTTGGCGGCGGATGGCGTTTAACGTGCTGGTCTCCAACACCGACGACCATCTGCGAAACCACGGTTTCCTTTGGGCGGGCGAAGGCTGGCGGTTGGCGCCGGCCTACGACATGAACCCCTCGCCGCCTCACATTAGTCCGCGCATCCATGTCCTGGCGCTCAACGAGCTTGATCACACGTCATCGATCGACACCGTGATGGCAGTCTCTAAGGACTTTGGCCTGGCGCTCGCCGAGGCCAAAGCCATCGCCGGCGAGGTCGCCTCCGCTGTCAGCGGCTGGAAAACGGCCGCTGCAAAGGCCCGGCTCTCTAAGGACGACATCGCGTTCATGGCAGACGCATTCGATCATGGCGACTTGAAAATGGCGCTTGCGTTTGGCTCGGCTGCCGCGACCTCCCCCTCCATCGGCGCTAAGGGGAAAAAGGGGGCGGTAAGGCCCGGCAGCGCTAAAGCAACCAAGCGCGCAACCCCGAAGAAGGGCGCCCCGAGGAAGCGCTCAGCCGCTGGCGGGAAGTAATCGCGGGCGCTTCGCGGCAACCGCGACTCCCGATATCTTCGGGGACATGTGGCTCGAAACTGCCTGCGCCGCTCTCCGCTCCCGCAAATGTCTGGAGCTTCGTTACGACGGCTATAGCCGCGTCGTGGAAGTACATGCGGCTGGCTATACCAAGGACGGCAACGCCATCATGCGCGTGTGGCAGGTTCGGGGAGGCAGCGTTAGCGGCGAGCGAACCGGCTGGAAGCTAATGCGCGCTGACGAGACTTTCTCCGCACATCTCACCGATGAGCCATCACTTGCTCCACGTACCGGATTCAAGAGAGGCGACGCAGCGATGGATCGGATTGTCTGCGAAATCTGAAGCCGCTTGCTGTAGTGAATCACTGCGGAATGAGCAGGAATAACGCGCAAAAAGACGAAGGGTTGTAGGCAAGATAAAATGCGCCGCAGTGCTGAAAGGCATAGCGGCTTGTCTGCACATCTTTTTTCGCAGGTCGTGTGCGGGTCGCATTAAACGACCACACCTCACTTGCAGGGTGCGACGAAACAAGCCGCTGACGCGACAGAAGGAGCGCCGGCGATGACGAACACATCAAACGAAGATAAGCTCGAAGGCGAATTCGGCAGGCGGCGCGCGCGTGTGCCGCGCGGGCGCGCATCGTTTCCCGACGTTTCCGTCAGCGGCTCAAGTACGCGTGCGCGCGCGGCCTGGTTCAACCGCACGACCGGCGCCGGCGCGGTGAAGCTCGCCGCCGAGCGGCCAGCGGGAAGCCAGCGCGTGATCGTCAAGGCGCGCGTCGTTGTGCATGCAACCGCAGCCGCCAAGGGCGGAAGCGCGGGCGGTATGATGCGCCACACGCTTTATGTCGAGCGTGACGGCGCGGGCCGCGATGGCGAGCGCGTGGCGGTGTTCGATCGCGAGCAGGACCGCGCCGATGGCGGCGCTTTCGTCGAGCGCTGCGAGGGCGACCGGCACCATTTCCGCGTCATCCTCTCCCCGGAGTATGGCGGCGAGCTGGAGAGCATGAAGACCTACACCCGCGACCTAATTGAACGGGTCGAGGCCGACCTGGGCACGCGGATCGACTGGATCGCGGCCGAGCATCACGACACAGGACGTCCCCACGTTCACCTGCTGATGCGTGGCGTGCGGAACGATGGGCGGGACCTGGTGATCCCTCGTGAGTACATCTCCCATTCTTTCCGCCATCGCGCCGAGGAGATCGCCACCCGCGAGCTCGGCCACCGCCTGGAGCATGGCCTCGCGGATCAGCTCCATCGGCGCGCCGAACGCGCCGCCCAACTGGAGCGGTTCACGCATCTGGACGGGACGCTGCTGGAGCGCGCCCGCACGCATGAGGTGCGGATCGGGGATCTTCCGGACGATGCGCGCTTGCGCGGGCCGCTGGTGCAGCGGCTCAACCGGTTGGAGAATTTGGGGCTCGCCGAGCGCAAGGCGCCGGACCTGTGGCGGCTCGATCCCGAGCTAGAGGACAAGCTGATCCGTCTTGCCGACACGCGCGACCGGGAGCGCGCCGCAGCGCGGCTGCTGGCGCGCGACGATCGCGGGCCCGAACCGCATCGCACGCGCGAGCTGGAGCAAGCGCATTCAAGCCAGCGCGTTACCGGCCGCCTGGTCGGGTTTGAACGCCTGGGCGACGATGCGCGCGGGCCGTACCTAGTCGGCGTCGAGAGCATCGACGGCAAGTTCTGGACGGCGCGCGTCGCGCGCGAGGAAGAGTTGCGCGCTTTAAATGGCGTCGAGCGCGGCGCCGTTGTTAGCCTGGATCGCGCCGCGCCCGATTTGAAACCGGCGGACCGCACCATTTTGGACATCGCCGGCGAGGAGCAAATCTATTCGGCCGAGCGACATAAGGCGCTCATCCCCTCCGATCGCGACAATTATATCCAGATGCATGTGCGGCGGCTCGAAGCGCTGCGGCGCGAGGGCGTGGTTGAGCGAATGCCGGGTGGCGAGTTCCACCTCCCTCCCGACTATGCCGAGCGTGTCCGACGTATCGAAGGACGCGGCGGGCGCGAAAGCGCCAAGCTCCAGGTGCTCGATCCACATTCGCTGGAGAAGCAAGCCGTGTATCGCGGCCCGACCTGGCTCGACCGGATGGCGAGCGGCGGCGAGGATCGCAGCCAGCTTCGCTACGACGGTTTCGGCGAGGAGGTGCGCGTCGCGTGGTTGAAGCGAGAAGAGACGCTCAAGTCGCTGGGGCTTGGCGTCGATGCGCCGGACGGCTTCCACACCACGACCGATTGGCAGAAGCAGCTTAAGCGCATGGAGCGTGGCGACATGCTGCAAAGGATCGAACGCGACACCGGCCGCGTGCCGCACATCGCCCGCGACGGCGACCGCGTCGAAGGCATCTTCGCCAGCCGGATTCATACTGCCGACAAGACGTATGCGCTCATCCTTCAGGAACGCACCGCGACGCTGGCGCCGTGGCGCGCTGAGATGGACCGCGCGCTCAATCAGTTCGTCTCAGGCCGCGTCAATGGACGCGACTTTGATTTCAACTACGGACGCGAAGTCGAGAAGTCGCTCTCGAAAGGATTGATGAAGGGGCTTGGGCCGGATCGCTGACGGGCCGCGTCCCGCAAAGAGTCCTTGTCGTTCTTGGCTCAGACGCGGCCCGCGACCTGCCTACGACCCGCGCACATCGGCGAGCACCGGCAATTTGCCGGGCTTGCGCGGCTCACTTGACGAACGGCGCGGCGCCGACACCTGTTCGGAAAAGTATTCATCGAGGTGACTACGGCGATACATGGCGCGATCGCCGACATGCGTGCAGAGCGGCCCAGTACCTTCATGGAATTTGCGCGCCAAGGTTTGCGGCGCCATTTCGAGGCCGAGATCGCTGAGATAGCGAGCGGCTTCTTTGCGCGTGAGCAACGGATCATTTCGCATTGCCTCGCTCGTCATCTCAATGCCTCATCACGTTATCCACAGGCATGTTGCAGAATTCCGCGATATGCGCGCACGTCAAGAGGGTTCGTTGTTTCCGCGTGAAGATCAATTTCCGGCAATTGCTCCGCGCGTGAATCGGGATGATCCAGGTTGATGCAGGATGAGCGTGCGTGACGAACGATGGCGAACGATGACGCGCGATAGCGCACCGTGTTGCACCGTGCGCGCAGGGTGTTTGTAGGGTGCTGCACCCTACAGTGAGGTGTGCGCGGCCTGTGTACGGGCCGCCAAATTTTTTGGCGTTGTGCGAATGCCGCCGTGCTCGCGCGCGTCAAGGGCAAGCGCTTCCGCGCCGCTTCGCGGCCCTTGACCCACACTGCGCGCGACGGCTGACGCGAAGGCGTCGGAGACGCGGGGCGTCCCAACAAGAAAGTCGACCGCGCCTGCCGGCGGCGTCGACCACGGGGCAAGGAATGTCCGTCGTCACCTTCTGCCAGGACGCGCAGGCGGCTCTCCCTCATCTCCCTTCCGCGTGCTAGCGTACGCCAATGCTCATTCCGCATTTTGAAGAGCGCTGCGTTTCCTGTTTGAGAACTCCACCGTTTCAAGGCAGGACGGGATTGGCGAAGGAACACGTGATCCCCCGTGCCCTGGGTGGAATCCTCCACTGCGAATTCCTCTGCCCCAAATGCAACGCCCAATACGGTCACACCTTCGAGCGCAAGACTCGGCGCGACCCCGCCATTCGCCGCGCTATCTGGGGATTGAGGAATGAACTTCCGCATCTTTATCGGAAGATTGAGAAGGGTCAGCCAAAGATCATCGGCATTAATGGCGATGAAAGTCCTGATCTCTCCAAGGCCGAAACGCTAACTCCCCTGATCTCTCTGAAGATCGCCTATGAGTTCGAGTGCTTAAGTTTCGGGAGGTCGATGCTTGCGAATGACAATCCGGCCTTACGTGAAATACGCCGCACACTCATTCAGGGCGACACCAGCGCGCCGGTTTTTCGTGTGCAAGAGATGATTGCTAAAGATCGCACGCCGCGCCCATTTCATGGAATTGCCTTTGAAGGCAATGACCCGCACGCCGTTATTCAAGTTCGTCTCTTCGGCTATCTCGCCTATCGCGTCCACTTCCCAAACCTCGCGATTGAGAAGGAGCCATTCGGCTACACGCACACCCTCGACGACGCGAAGGAATGGGTGAGCCCGAAAGATCAGGAAGCGGCGTAGGGCGACGCTATACGCTAGGCGCTTCAGCCTGCTACAATACGGGGATGGAGCGAAATTTCATCGTCAGCGAGGTAAGGTGCACAGCGGCGGCGAACGGCGGCGCAGCCCTGGGCCGTCTGCGACTGGAGTCTGAGACGGGGATTAAAGAACATCACTGGCGAAAATACTGGGCACGCTACAGCGATGTCGTGAAAGAAGCCGGGTTTGAACCTAACTCTAAACCCGAGCCATGGACCGAAGAAGAGCTTTGCGCCGTTATTGCAAATCTCGCTCGCGATCTCGGGCACTTCCCGGTTCATGCCGACATTCGAGTGATGAAGAACACTGATCCCGACTTTCCCAATCACCGTGTCATTGATCGGAGGTTGGGGCAAAAGGCCGAGAAAGTGGCGAAGGTCGCCGCATGGTGTCGGGCAAACGCCGGGTTCGAAGACGTGCTGGCCATGTGTGGAGCCGCAACCGTTGAAGAGTCACCCCAATCAGCAATCAAGCCCAACACCGCGAACGATGGCCACGTCTATCTCTTGAAGTCCGGCAAATTCTATAAGATCGGTTTTAGCGTCCACGCCGGTGCTCGCGAGCGTCAGATCGCCATTCAACTGCCGGAGGCGGTTTCAACCGTGCATGTGATTGTCACCGACGATCCGCCCGGCATCGAGGCCTACTGGCATCGCAGGTTCGCTGAGAAACGGAAAAACGGCGAATGGTTTGATCTCAACCGAGAAGACATCGCGGCGTTCAAGCGCCGCAAGTTCATGTGACACAACAAACTGATCCGCTGACGGTGCGGTCGGCGCGACAGTTTCGACGCGGAAAAGGCCCGACAATGTTCGATGCGATGAAGGCAGTCGGCTGGCGAAACCGATACGTGCAGCCCGCGCTAAGGCAGGCCGGGCTGCTGAACGCAAACGTCGCGATGGCACCCGACCTAATGATCTTAGTTGAATTGTGGTTGTGGGCGGTTTTCTTCAGATTTTCGACGGACTACCGCGCGCTCACACCCGCGAAGCAAGAAAAGCTTCGAAGCGAAGCCTTCCAGCTGAGTTATTTTGATTACTATAACCTGCATAAACCTCGTCTCACCGCGCTCATGCGAGAGGTTGAGCCAAAGCTTGGGCTGACCGAACCCTCAAAGGTTTTGATCGGCTTCCAACAACTCATCCGTCCAACGTTCGAACACAGCGTGATCGAGGCTCAACGCCTCCCGCCACTGCATGAGAATTTCGATTTGGCGACGTTTCGACGAGTGCTGTCCAAGGTGCATCCTTCATTTCTCGAAATGCCTGGGATGCCGGGCGGCTCGTACGACGCGGAGCGTCAGCGCAGCTTAAAACTCATCACGCAGGCGGCGGCTGTTGGACAGGCTCAACTGTACGCGCAACTGACAGGCATACTAATTCCAGCAGATACTGTCCTGATCCGTGAAGAACACATCCCCGACATGGTGGACGTTTTCATTTCGTATGCCCGGTCAGATGAGATCCTGGTGACCGCCCTCGCTAGTCGTTTGGAGAAATCGGGAATCAAGGTTTGGTATGATCGACGCATTCAGCCCGAAGCCCAATTCGATCAGGCGATCAGCGACCAGATATCCGTAGCAAAAATCGTTCTCACGGTCTGGTCCCGCGCGTCGGTGACTTCGAAGTGGGTGCGCGCTGAATCTCTTGCTGCCTTCAACGCAGACAAACTAATGCAGATCAAGGTTGGCGACTGCAATATACCGACGCCCTTCAACATCATGCAGACCATCGATATCGGCGTCGACGGGCTGGCGGAGAATGATTGGAAAATGCTGCTGGAAGCAGTCTGCCGGCAAGTCGGCGCGATACCCGGTGATGCAAAGAAGCTGGCCGCCGTTAGTCCTGAGTCTCACAAAGCGGTGGCAACACAACCATGGTATCACAATCACGAGCTTTGGCGCGACGAGCTTATCGAGCCGGCGATGCAAGAGGCTCAGCCAATTCTGTTCATCAAGGACCAACAGGTCGGACACGCCGCCACACTGCTACTCGAAGCGTTCTGCTGGGGATACGTCTTGGCCATCCTACAATTCAGAATCTCGAGGGACGAACTTGAGCACATCGTTCCGATGTTCATGGCGAAGGCACCTCAGCAATACTGGGAGGTTGCAAAGGGTCAATCGCCGGGCCTGGATGGGCCTGCGTCCATCGAATTCATCGCGCTGTTTAATACGCTCGTTTTTGGCGCGACGGATGTAATCGAGACGGAACTCCGCGATCACGGACAATTCGAGACGCCGGCGGCGCAGCTTTTTCTTCACTTCCTCGGAAAGAGCGAAGCCACGATCTCCAAAGAGAGCAGACATGCCGCCTTTCCGGTGTCTGGCGAAGCCGGGGATACCGTGCTCGGCGTGGCGGCGTTAGCCGGGTCGTCCAAGGTGCTTGAGCGGCTAAATTTGAGGGTGCTGTGCGAGCCTTGAACGTGGCTGAGTTCAGCGGCTAAGCGTTTGAGCACACAGCGACGTTGCCGACTGAGTGACCGCATAAGCGGACCCGAGGCAGTTGTAGCTGCAAATCTTGTTGAAGCCGGACGTAACCTCGCTCTGGTAGAAGCACGTCATCGTAGCGGGCGAGCTGTAATTAGGCGCGGGTGTGGCGTAGGTTTGCTGCCCGGCCGCACCTGCGGCGCTTAGCGCTTGACCCGCTCGCTGCATCGCCGCGACGCGCTGGTTGTACTGCTGCTCAACGCATCCCGCGTATTGAGGCGTGCCGACCGGATATCCGAAGGCTTGGCACTCACGCTCAGCAGCCGCCATGAACTGCGCCGCGCAAGACCCGAGCAGGACTGCTAGCGACAAAACCAACAAGACCCTGCGCATCGACTACCTCCCCGCTGGCGCACGATAAACGATCGTCACGGAGCGACAACCGACGAATTGGTGCTCGCGGATACGTCCCGGCAACCGCTGGCCTTAGAGTTGAAAATTTTTTCGCGAGCTGCCGAGCGCCGCTCTGCGTGGTAGCAAATTGGTAGCAAGCCTGTGGAAAACGCCCCTCGCGAGGCGCTTGCTACCAAAAAAACTCAATGAAAACTGGAGCGGGCGATGAGATTCGAACTCACGACCCCAACCTTGGCAAGGTTGTGCTCTACCCCTGAGCTACGCCCGCGTCCGTGGGTAACCCCGGCTGGGCCGGGGCTGAGGGGCGGTCATATCGCAGAGCCTTGGGGCCAACGCAAGGGGCGGTTCAGAACCG
>JADLHI010000386.1 GCA_020848895.1 Hyphomonadaceae bacterium | reverse complement strand
TCGGCCTTGTTCTCATTGCGCCAGCGTCGGACGATCGGGCGCCCGAACGCGGTCAGCGCGATCACCAGCACGGCGAAAATCGCCATGTCGGCGATCCAGCTGGTGGCGCCCGTCAGCGTCACCAGCGCAGTGAGAAACGCGGCGACGGCGGGCCAAAGTAGATAGGTCGTGCCGCTCGCCATTTCGGCGATGAGCAAGATGAGGCCAAAGACCAGCCAGTGCTGCGGGCCGAGGCTCGTCAGGAAGGTGATCAGCGTGTCCATGCGCCTAATGTAACCATTCGTGCCGCCGCCTTCTAGGCGGCCAAATAAGACTGCCGGCTGGAAGCCGGCAGTCCAGTCTAGCGCGGCGCCGGAGTCGGCGAACGCGGCGCTGTCCATGGCGAGGCGCCGCCTTCACCGCCTTGGGCGTTGAGCGCGCGCAGGCCTTCAACCAGGCCAGCGATACCCGAGAGGTCGGCTGGGATGATCACGGTGCGTTGCTGGTTCGAGGTCGCAAGTTGGCCGAACGCTTCGACGTACTTCAGGCCGAGGAAGTAGCGGATGGCGTTGACATCGCCCTTTGAGATTGCGGCGGACACAGCTTCCGTCGCTTTCGCTTCGGCGTCGGCGCCGCGTTCGCGCGCTTCTGCGTCGCGGAATGCGGCTTCGCGACGGCCTTCAGCTTCGAGGATCGCCGATTGCTTGGCGCCCTCAGCGCGCAGCACTGCGGCTTGCTTGTCGCCTTCGGCCTCCAGAATTTGCGCGCGGCGTTCGCGTTCCGCCTTCATCTGGCGGGCCATCGCTTGGGTGAGGTCGGCCGGCGGCTGCAGATCCTTAATTTCGACGCGCATCACCTTGGTGCCCCAGGCGTGGGTGGCGGCGTCGATCACGGTGAGCAGGCGCGCGTTGATGGAATCGCGCTGCGAGAGCACTTCGTCGAGGTCCATCGAACCGACGACGGTCCGGACGTTGGTGAGGCAGAGGTTGAGGACGGCGAGCCGATAGTTTTCGACTTCATAGGCGGCCTTCGCGGCGTCCATCACCTGAATGAAGACGATGGCGTCAACGGAAACGACGGCGTTGTCCTTGGTGATGACATCCTGGCGCGGCACATCGAGCACCGCTTCCATCATCGACATGCGTTTGCCGATGCGATCGACGAAGGGAACCAGAAAGGCGATGCCGGGGCGCAGCGTGCCAGTGTAGCGGCCGAAGCGTTCGACAGTGTATTGGAAGCCTTGCGGCACAACCTTGATCGCGCTGAAGGCCAGCACCACAGCCATCACGGCAAAGAAAATCACAACCGTCATCGCGTCTCACTCCCACCGCTTCTGCGGCCTAATGCGTTTCTCGCGCGGAAAGCGACGTAAAGATCAGCCTAATTGGCTGAGCAGGTATTCCGCGCTGGAAACTTTGTATTCACCAGCTTCTTCAACGTTCACCTGAGATACCACCCCATCCTTGACGATCATTGAATAGCGCTTGGATCGCGCGCCCATCCCAAATTTTGAGAAATCTGCATCGAGCCCAACCGCCTTCGCGAACTCGCCCGAGCCGTCGGAAAGCATTTGGATTTGATCAACCACGTTTTGATCCTTCGCCCATGCGCCCATGACGAAGTGATCGTTGACCGCCGTACACGCGATCGTATCGACGCCCTTGGCTTTGAAGTCGGCCAGGTGGTCACGGAAGCTCGGCAGATGCCGGGCCGAGCAGGTCGGTGTAAACGCGCCAGGCACGGCGAAGAGCGCGACCGTCTTGCCCCCGAATACATCGGCCGTGCGCATCTGCTTCATGCCCTCGCCCGTCGGCACGTTGAATTGGACGTCCGGCAGACGGTCTCCGACTTTGATCATGGACTGTTCCCTCAAGCTTGCGTTTCAAGGGCTTATGTAGGCGAGCCACGCCCCATATGCGAGCGCCCTCTTGCGCGGAACCCGCTGGCGCGGGACCATTGGCGCATGAGCGAAGACACCCTGACGGGCAAACTCCTCGTGGCGATGCCAGGCATGAGCGACACGCGCTTCGACAAGAGCGTGATCATGATGTGCGCGCACGATTCCGAGCATGCGATGGGCGTCGTGATCAACAAACCGAAGGATGATCTGACGCTTTCAGAAGTGCTGGGACATCTTGGTCTCAAAGCCAGCGATGAAGCCGCGGCGCGCGCCGTGCTCGATGGCGGGCCAGTGCGCCCAGATCGCGGCTACGTGCTGCACTCGGAAGATTTCGCGGCGGGAGAAGCAACGCAAAGCGTCGCCCCCGGCCTGCGGCTCACAGCGACGCGCGATGTGTTGGAAGCCGTCGCCAGCGATCGGGCGCCCGCGAGCTTCGTGCTGGCGCTTGGTTGCGCCGGCTGGAGCGCTGGGCAGCTGGAGGATGAACTTCGGCACAATGCCTGGCTCGTCGTCGACTACAACGACGCCATCGTTTTCGACGCGGCACACGGGGATAAATGGGAACGCGCGATCAAGTCGCTCGGCTTTGACCCATCGCAATTGAGCGAAGCCGCCGGCAACGCGTAGTTCCGCCTACGCATTTCCACATCAGCCGCAGGGAAATATTCTACTCACGCCTTGTCGCGACGCCTCGGCGACGCCATGTCCGCCAACCGCGCACTCTTGCGCGGCTTTTGTACAAAAGGACATGCATGAGCAAATCCCCGCTTTTCTCCTATATCTTGCTTGATCGCTCCGGCTCAATGGAAGATTGCCGCGACACAACAATCGATGCGTTCAACGAATACGTCATGGGGCTGCGCCGCTCCGCTGAAGTTGACGCTCGTGTCACTCTGACGATCTTCGACTCGCAAAGCATCGACACGCTGCAGCAAGCCGAACCGGCGAAAAGCTCTATCGAACTCAGCCGCCAAAGCTACGTGCCCCGCGCAACCACGCCGCTTCTGGATGCGATCGGCCACGCCGTGGCGGATATCGACAAGGTCGAGCTGCGCGACGGTGAAAAGGTCGGCCTGGTGATCCTCACCGACGGCCTCGAAAACGCCAGCAAGGAACACACCAAGGAGACCATCCGCAAATTGCTGACCGACCGGCAAGACAACAAAGGCTGGCTCGTCACCTTCCTCGGCGCCGACATCGACGCCTTCGCCGAAGCTGGCGCCATCGGCATTAAGGGCGGCAACTATCTCGCGTTGAAGAAGGGAAAACTGCGCGAGTCCATGGGCCACACCTTCGCGTCGCAGGCCCGCTACGCGCGCTCCGGCGACTTCGACGACGCCGCGTTCCTCGACGCCGAACGCGAAGACGCCAACGACGACAGCGCCAAGAAAGCCTAAGCCATTGCGCGGCGCTCCATGCGGGAGCGCCGCGCTTCTTAGGTCTTCTTCCGCACACGCTCGCTGGATGCGGGATATTTCGCCAGCGCCGCCGCCGGCCGGATCGGACGCCGCTCGAAATTGCCGCCGCAATTGGGGCACTGGCCTTTCAGTTCGCCATCCGCGCACGATGCGCAAAATGTGC
>JADLHI010000385.1 GCA_020848895.1 Hyphomonadaceae bacterium | reverse complement strand
CTGCCGTGGTCTTTTCCGATTGAGTAGGCTTTAAGCCCAACACTCGGGGTTCAATGTCACGCGAAACGACCATCCTGGTGATCGACGACGACGCCGACCTCCGTCAGGCGCTGGTCGAGCAGTTTGAACTGGAGGAGGGTTTTGGCGCGGTCGGCGCCGCCAGCGCCGCCGAAGGTTTCGCCGCCGCCGCCGAGAACAAACCGGCAGCCGTTGTGCTGGACGTGAGCCTGCCGGACATGGACGGCTTCGCCGCCTGCAAGGCGCTCCGCGACCAGGGCGTCAAAGCCCCGATCATCATGCTGACGGGCGCCGCCCAAGAAGAAGAGCAGCAAGTCCAGGGCCTCGACGCCGGCGCTAACGATTACGTGCTAAAGCCGTTCAAGTTCTCGGTACTGCTCGCCCGCATCCGCGCGCATCTCCGCAGTCACGAAGCCAGCGAAGACGCCGTCTATCGCATTGGCCCCTACGAATTTCGCCCGGCCATGCGCCTCCTGATCGACCCGACGCAGAAGAAGGTTCGCCTGACGGACAAGGAAGCGTCGATCCTGCGCTATCTTTATCGCTCCGGCGAAAAGCCTGTCGGCCGCGAAGAACTGCTGCGCGAAGTGTGGGGGTACAACGCCAACGTCACCACCCACACGCTCGAAACCCACATCTATCGCCTCCGACAGAAAATCGAGCCGGACGCACAAAGTCCGAAGCTCCTGATCACGGAAACGGGCGGCTATCGCTTGCAAGTGTGAACTCATGAAAAATTGGCTGATTGGTTTGTGCGCGCTCATCGGCGCGTGCGCGACGACGAATTCTGACGCTCAGCAAACGCCCGCCGCGGTGCGAGAAGCGCCGATCACCATCGGCACGAGCTACACGATCCAATCCGCCGCACTCGGCGATGAGCGCCAGATCAATGTCTGGGCGCCTGCCGACTACGGCGCCGCCGAAAACGCCAACCGCCGCTACAACGTGCTCTATGTCCTGGATGGCGCGCTCGATCAGGATTTCGAGCACATTGCAGGCCTCGGCCAACTCGGCGCGCTGAGTTGGACCTATGAGCCGCTGATCGTCGTCGGCATCCAAACCAAAGACCGCCGCGCCGAACTTACGCGCCGCCCGCAAGACGCGCGCTTCGCGGCGGAATTCCCGCAAGCCGGCGGTGCGCGCCGCTTCCAGGATTTCATCGCCACCGAACTCATCCCGTTTATCGACGCGCGCTATCGCACCGGCGAGGGCCGGGCGCTGATGGGTGAATCGCTCGCTGGCCTGTTCGTGGTCGATACCTTCCTGCATCGCCCCGAACTCTTCCGCGATTACATCGCCGTCAGCCCCAGCCTCTGGTGGGACGATCAGCACTTCGCCCGCGACGGCGGCCACGACCTCGAAGGCCGCGCCGCATCAAACCGCCGCCTCTACCTCGCCATCGCCAACGAAGGCGGCGCGACGCAAGCGGGGATGAATCGCTTCCTGGGTCTGCTCGAAGCCGCCCCGCAAGGCAGCGTCACCTGGCGCTACAGCGACCGCAGCGCCACCGAAACCCACGCCACCATCTATCCCGCCCTCGACGCCCTGCGCTGGCTCTACGCCATGCCCGAGCAAAACTACGGCCCGACGCCCTGGTATTATCTCGAAAACGGCAGCCCGCCGCCGTCGTACTAAACAAGAAGGCCCGGCTTGAGCCGCCGGGCCTTCTGACTTCCGAGTGGGTCGCGTCCGAGCCAGCCTTTGCGCGGTTGAAAACCAGCTGATCCGGTTTGACCGGGAAATCACTGAAGCTGGGCGGACTGCGTAGAACCTGTGGTGGGCCGCCCGGCCTCCGATGATGAGCAGGTGGGGAGGGCCGCGGTAAACCAGCGTGTCCGCAGTCACACCGCGTAAGCGCTGTTCTCCTGCCGCTGTCGCCCGCCGATTGCGAGCGCATCATTGTGCTGGCGCTTGCGCTATACTCGCGCCCGCATGAGCGGCGGCGACCCGATTTTCGAGGCGAAGGATGGGTCGATGCAGACCCATGCCGTCAACGGCGCCCTCGCCATCGGCATCGCCCAGTTGCTGAAGCTGCCATTCCAGGCTGCCTCACTCCTGGTGTTGCCGCGCCTGCTGCAGCCGACCGACTACGGCATCTACGCCATGATCGATCCTCTGGTTTCGATCTCGGCGCTCATCCTCAATTTCGGCATCGGCCAAGCCATTATCCAAGCGCCGGGCCTGCGGCGCGAGCAGGTGAGCGGCCTGTTCTGGATAACCATCGTCGCCAGCGGCGTCGCCGCGGCCATCATGCTGGCGACATCGCCGCTCGTCGCGCATTTTTACAATGACGACCCGCGCGCAGGCTTGGTCGCCGCCGTCTCGTCGGTGTTTTTGCTCTTCACCGGCTTCACCAACATCCACGAAGCGTTGCTGAACCGGCAGATGAAGTTCGGCTGGGTGGCGATGATCAGCGCCGTCGGCATGGCGCTTGGCTTCATCGCGAGCCTCATCGCCGCCTTCCTCGGCGCCGGCTATTGGTCGCTCGTGCTCGGCTTTGCCGTGCAGCAAGTCGTCAGCCTCGTCGGCGTGTGGCTCGGCGTCGGCTGGATTCCGCGTGAAAAGCCGGTGTTTCGTGGTCTCTCCAGTTTCTACAAATTCGGCGGGCCGGTCATGCTCGCGGACCTTGCGACCGTAACCTCGCGCGAGGCGGACAGCATCCTGCTCGGCCGCTATGTCGGCGCGGCGCAACTCGGCTTCTACGATCGTGGCAACAAACTCGCCATCGTGCCGATCCAGCGCATCAACACTGTGCTGCAGCAATTGCTGATGCCGATCCTCTCGCGCCTCAACGAAGTGGGCGAGCGCTACCGCTACGCCTACCTTCGCATCATCCGTCAGCTGATGCTGTTCATCACGCCGGGCGTGGTGGCCGTCGGCGTCACAGCGCCTGTACTGGTGCCGTTTCTGATCGGCGAACAATGGGCGCCCGCGGCGCCGATCTTCGCTTGGCTCACGCTGGCCGCGCTGCATCGCCCCGTCAGCATGACGATGGACGTTCTCTTCATCAGTCAAGCCCGCACGCGCGATTACATGATCTGGAGCGCGTTCAGCACGGTCACCAGCCTCATCTCATTCGTGGTCGG
>JADLHI010000384.1 GCA_020848895.1 Hyphomonadaceae bacterium | reverse complement strand
GTCGAGAAGGCCGTCGAACAGGTCGACCGTGAAGAAGCGGAGAAGATGGCGGCGAAGCTCGCCAAGGGGCGCTTCGACTTCGACGACCTGGAAAAGCAGCTTGGCCAAGTGATCCAGATCGGCGGTCTGAAGGGCGTCATGGGCATGTTGCCGGGCGTTCAGAAGATGAAGAGCCAGATCTCGGACGCCCAGCTCGACGACCGCCAGATCCACCGCCAGATCGGCATCATCCGCTCAATGACCAAGGCCGAGCGCCAAAAACCCGACCTGATCAATGGCCGCCGCCGCGCCCGGATCGCCAAGGGCGCCGGCGTCGAGGTTGTGGAGGTGAACCGCCTCCTCAAAATGCATCGGAACATGGCCGACATGGCGAAGGCCATGGGCAAGGGCAAAATGCCCTTCGGCATGCCGGGAATGGGCGGACCCAACCCCGAAGCACTGAAGCAGCTCGGCTCCGGTAAGGCGTTGCCGGGCCTTAACCCTCAATCTGGGCTGCCGGGACTTCCCGGCGGCCTTCCGGGGCTTCCCGGCAGCAACAAAAAAAGCTAAGAGTTCAAAGGAGAAGCGTAGAAATGTCCCTGAAAATCCGTCTGGCCCGTGGCGGCGCGAAGAAGCGTCCGTTCTACTCCATCGTTGTGGCCGACAGCCGTAGCCCGCGCGACGGGCGTTTCATCGAGAAAGTTGGAACTTACAACCCTATCTTGAAGTCCGATGACCCGAACCGGGTCCTCCTCAAGCTGGAGCGGATTCAAGACTGGATGAAGAAGGGCGCCCTGCCGACCGACCGGGTCGCGCGGTTCCTTGATCAGGCTGGCGTTTTCAAGCGCGAAGCCAAGAGCAACCCAAATAAAGCCAAGCCTGGCAAGAAGATGACCGAGCGCGCCGAAGCTGAGGCCGCCAAGTCTGCCGCTCCTGCCGAGGCCGCTCCGGAGGCATAAGGAACACCTGTGGCCGAGAAGAAGTCCGCGCTGACCAAACCGAAAGCTGCCGCTAAGGCGCCGCCGGCCGCCGCCAAGAAGGCAGCGCCGGCCCCTCGCCGTGGCGAACCGGCGCCGAAGAAGGCTGCCGCCGCTCCGCCGCCCCCAAAGGCGGCGGCGAAGGCCGTGAAGCCAGAACCGAAGGCGAAAGCTCCCGTCCCGGCGCCGAAGCCCGTTGCGAAAGCTGCTCCTGCCGCGAAGCCAGCGCCCAAGGCGCCGCCGGCCAAGCCGGCGCCGGTCGCGAAGGCTGCTCCGAAGGCGGCAGCCAAGCCTGAGAAGAAGCCCGAGGCGAAAGCCACGGCAAAGGTAGCGCCCGCGCCGAAGGCCGCGCCAGTTAAGGCCGCAAAGCCCGAGCCGAAAGCCAAAGCGGCGCCCCCGACGAAGCCGCCGGCGAAGGCCGCGAAGCCAGCGCCGGAACCAACGAAGCCGGTGGCGAAAGCCGCAAAGCCCGCGCCTGAGCCAAAACCGGCGAAGGTTGCGCCGGTCAAAGCTGAAAAGCCGCCAAAGCCCCCCAAGCCCGAAAAAGCGCCGAAGGCCCCTAAGCCGCCGAAGCTTGCGCCGGTCGCCGCGGCGCTGGCCAAGCCGATGCCGGCAAAACCAATGGCCGTCGCCGTCGGCCGTGCGCAACCGATCACGCGCGCGCCGCTGCCGACGCCCGTTCGCGTAGCGCCGAAGCCGCTCGCGGCGCCAAAGCCGGTCAGCGAACCGGAAGTCGCCGGCGATCTCAAAGACGTGCCCGCGTTCAAAGGCAAAGGCACTTCGGCAAAAGGCATGATCATGGTCGGCGCCATTGGCGGCGCCTTCGGCGTGAAAGGCGAAGTGCGTCTGCGCGCGTTCACCGAAAAGAAGGACGGCGTCATCGCCTACGGCCCGCTTTATGACGAAGCCGGCAAAGTTCTCCTAAAGCCTAAGAGCTGGCGCGAACTGAAAGACGGCGTCGCCGTCGTTGCTCCCGAGGTGAAGACCAAGGAGCAGGCCGACGCCATGAAGGGCAAGAAGGTGTTCGTGCCGCGCGCCAATCTGCCGGCGCCGGCGAAGGACGAGTTCTACGTCGTCGATCTGCTCGGCTCACGCGCCGAAGCCCTCGATGGCGCCGTGCTCGGCGACATCGTCGCGGTCTGGAATTTCGGCGCTGGCGACATCCTCGAATACAAGCCGCCGAACGGCGGCCCGAACGTGCGCGTCACGTTCACGAAGGAAGCCGTCCCCCACGTCGATCTCGCCGCCAAGCGCGTCGTCCTCGATCCCCCGGCGCCTGAGCCTATCGAGAAATAGCGTCCTTGCGCGAACAAACTAGTCTGACTAGTTTGTTTATATGTCGACTTGGCAGCTTCAAACGGCGAAAGCAAAGCTCAGCGAGTTGTTGCGCGCTGTCCGCGACCACGGCCCGCAGACAATCTCCGTTCGCGGCAGGGAAGAGTACGTCGTCCTGCGCAAGGAGGATGCTCCGGCGCAGGACGCTAGGCGCGTTCCGAAAACATGGGATGAGCTTTACGCGTCCGTCGAAGGCGCCGGTGAAAGCTTAGTTCTGCCGCCTCGCGAACCCGAGCCCCTGCGAAACTACGAACTCGCGGAGACGGTCGCGGATTGGCAGGAAGAAGATTAGGTGTTCATCCTCGACACCATGGTTGTTTCCGAGCGGACAAAACCTCGGCCCGATGCAAACGTCCGCGCCTGGCTGAACACGATCGAACCGGCCTCGCAGTTTATCAGCGCCATTTCGGTTGGTGAGATCAGTTTTGGCATTCGCCGGATGCCTGCGGGGCGCGACAAACAAAGATTGGAAGCTTGGCTGGATGGCGAACTCATCCCATTGTTCGCCGGCCGAATTCTCTCCGTGGACCTTCAGGTCGCCCGCCGGTGGGGCGCGCTGCGCCACGAAGTGGGGCGTTCGTTGTCAGCCGCGGATTCTCTTATCGGCGCGACTGCGTTCGTTCACGGCCTTGCCGTCGCGACGCGCAACGAGCGCGACTTCGCCGATCTTGGCGTCCGCGTGGTAAACCCCTGGAGCGCATGACGTTCAAAGCCTCGATCATCACGCTCTTCCCGGAAGCGTTTCCGGGCGTGCTCGGCGTTTCGCTGATTGGCAAAGCGCTGCGCGATGGCTTGTGGGCGCTTGAGACGACGCAGCTGCGCGATTTCGGCCAAGGCCCGCACAAAAATGTAGATGACACGCCCGCCGGCGGCGGCGCCGGCATGGTGCTGCGCGCGGATGTGGCGGCGGCGGCAATCGATAGTGTCGCCCGTGACGATCGCCCGCTCATCTACCTCTCGCCACGCGGCAAGCAGTTCAACCAAGCCATGGCGCAGGAATGGGCGGCGGGCCCTGGCGTCATTCTTTTCTGCGGCCGCTTCGAGGGGTTGGACGAACGCGTCATCGAAGCGCGCACCATGCAAGAAATCGCCGTCGGCGACGCGGTGCTCGCAGGCGGTGAAGCCGCGGCGATGGTGCTGCTCGAAGCCTGTGTGCGGCTCCTTCCCGGCGTGCTCGGCAACGACACCTCGACCGTTGAAGAAAGCTTCAGCGACGGTCTGCTCGAACATCCGCAGTACACGCGCCCGCGTGAGTGGGAAGGCCGAACCATCCCTGACGTGCTCACCTCAGGCGATCACGCCAAGATCGAAGCCTGGCGCAAGGCCGAGCGCGAGCGCGTCACCGCCCAAAGACGGCCCGAATTGAAGCGCACCGGCAAGGACGCATGAAACGCGCTGCCCTCTTCGCTCTCCTCTGCCTCGCCGCTACCGCCGCCGCAGCTCAAACGCCGGCGCCGACCCCAGAACTTACCCGCGCGACCACTGCTCTAGGCGCCATGTGGCGGCCGATCGCTGGCTCGATCACCGGCGCGAGCATCCAAGCCGCTTGCGCTGGGGCCGAGCAAGAAATGCAGGCCCTCGACGCGGCCATGCCCGCCGAGCTCACCGATGAATCCGCTACCCGCGTCCGCGGACTGCGAGGTCTGCACATTATCCCGATCGCCCGCACGCCGGGCGCGGCCTATTTCTTCCCACCGCTCTCAATGACCTGGTTCAACAGTGGCCTGGGCGGCTTTTCCGTCATCAATGAAGCTGAGGGCTTCATTGGCGTGCGCGACGCCGGCGGCCAAGAGTTTGCCTTTCAGCGGGGCGTCGCCGGCAGCCATCCCATGCTGCGTATCCGCCGCCCCACGGGTGAAATCGTCACCCTTGTCGGCTGCGTGCCGATCGCGCCCCTGGAGTAGCCCTTTACCCCCTCGACAGGCGCACGCGCTTCCCCTATACGCCCCGCTTTCCGGTTTTCTGGAGGAGGGCGCGGCCATGCCAGCGCCCCCTGGTGCGTTTATGAACCTGATCGATACGCTTGAAAAAGAAGAAATCGCCCGCGTCACCAAGGGCAAGACCGTCCCCTCGTTCGATCCGGGCGACACGCTGCGCGTCAACGTGAAGATCAAGGAAGGCGATCGTGAGCGCGTGCAAGCCTATGAAGGCATTTGCATCGCTCGCTCCGGCGGCGGCCTCAATGCGAACTTTACCGTCCGCAAGATTTCGTTTGGCGAAGGCGTCGAGCGCGTGTTCCCGCTGTTTTCGCCGACGGTCGATTCAATCGAAGTGGTGCGCCGCGGCGCCGTTCGCCGCGCGAAGCTCTACTATCTGCGCGACCGCCGCGGTAAGTCGGCCCGCATCACCGAACGCGCTGGCGGCGCCCGCGAAGACGATTTCGTCGGCGAAGCCAACGACGCCGCTGAGTAATCCCACGGCGCTACAAAAGTTCAAAAGCCCCGCGATCGCTCGCGGGGCTTTTCATTTGCGGCGCTTGACCTCAACGCCCCACACGCTCACCTGACGCGAGCCACATGAACGCGCCGACGAAACCACCGCGCGCGGATGTCGAGATTTTGACGCTCGGCTGCCGCCTCAACGCTTACGAAAGCGAAGCCATGCGCGCGCTTGCGGGCGAAGCGGCGCTTTCGAATGCGGTGATCGTCAACACCTGCGCCGTTACCGGTGAAGCTGTGCGCCAAGCGCGCCAAGCGATCCGGCGCGCACGGCGCGAGCGGCCCGACGCGGAGATCATCGTCACCGGCTGCGCTGCGCAAATCGATCCGCAAAGCTTCGCCGCGATGCCGGAAGTTACGCGCGTGATCGGCAACGCCGAGAAGATGCGCGCTGAAAGCTTCGCGCACGCACACGAACGCGTTGCCGTGGCCGACATCATGGCTGTGCGCGAGACTGCATCGCATCTCATTGACGGGTTCGCCGAGCGCACCCGCGTTTACGTGCAAATCCAAAACGGCTGCGATCATCGCTGCACCTTCTGCATCATCCCATATGGCCGCGGAAACTCGCGCTCCTCGCCAGCGGGCGACGTGGTTGAGCAAATCCGCCGGCTCGCTGACAACGGCGTCCCGGAAGTGGTGCTGACCGGCGTCGATCTCACCTCATGGGGCGCCGATCTGCCGGGCCAGCCCAAACTCGGCGCGCTCGTCGCGCGCATTCTGAAACTCGTGCCCGATCTGCCGATGCTGCGTCTTTCGTCGCTCGATGCGATCGAGATGGACGATCAGCTATTCGAGCTCGTCACCCAAAGCCATCGCATCGCGCCGTATCTTCATCTCTCTCTGCAACACGGCGACGACATGATCCTGAAGCGCATGAAGCGCCGCCACTCGCGCGCAGAGGCGATTGAGCTTTGCCAGCGCGTGAAGCAAGCCCGCCCCGAGATCGCGCTCGGCGCCGATCTCATCGCCGGCTTTCCGACCGAGACGGACGGACACTTCGAAAACCTGCTCTCTATCGTCAATGAATGTGGCCTGGCCTACGTCCACGCCTTCCCGTTCAGCCCGCGCGAAGGCACGCCCGCCGCACGCATGCCGCAGCTTGAACGGCGCACCATCAAAGAACGCGCTGCAGAACTCCGCGAAGTCGGCGCCACTGCGTTGAACCGCCATCTCAATGCGTGGGTCGGAAGAGAAGCAACTGCGCTCATAGAGCGCGCTGGCCTTGCACGCCTTCCAGACTTCACCAGCGTGCGCATCTCCCCCTCCTCTCAAGAGGAGGGGGCCGGGGGGTGGGGTGAGGCTCAACCGTTCGATGATTTAGACATCACCGCGCCGCGCAGCAGCTCCAAAGACCTCGCCTCACCCCACCCCCCGCCCCCTCCCCTCGCGGGGAGGGGAATGAAGCTGCGCTTCACCGCGCACGACGGCCAACATTTGATCGGCGCAGCCGCATGATTTGGGGTCTATTCGGCAAGAAAGACAAAGCGGGCCAGCAACAGCCCGAACAAGCCAAAGGCTTGTTCGATGGCTTGCGCAAATCGTCGAACAAGCTCGCCGAAAGCATCACCTCGGTCTTCACCAAGGAAAAGCTCGATGCGGGTGATATCGCCGAACTTGAAGAAACGCTGATCGCGTCCGACATGGGCGCAGCCGCCGCTGCTCGCATCAGCGCGGCGCTGGCCGATCAGCGTTTCAGCAAAGAGAACGGCGCCGCCGAAGCGCGCGAAGCGCTTGCCGCCGAAGTGGCGCGCATCTTAAAGCCGCGCGAAGCGACGCTTGATCTCACCGATGGGCCAAAGCCGCGCATCGTGCTTGTCATCGGCGTCAACGGTTCGGGAAAGACCACGACCATCGGCAAACTGGCGAAGAACCTCACCGACGCCGGCGCCAAGGTCGTCATTGGCGCCGCCGATACGTTCCGCGCCGCCGCGATCGAACAACTCAAAGTCTGGTCCGATCGCTCGGGCGCTTCCTTCGTTGCTTCAACCCAAGGCGCCGATGCCGCCGGCGTCGCGTTCGAAACGGTCAAGCGCGCCAAGGAAGAAAACGCCGACGTGGCGCTGATCGATACGGCCGGCCGCTTGCAGAACAAATCGGAACTGATGGCCGAACTGGCGAAGATCATTCGCGTCATGCGCAAGATCGATGAAGACGCGCCGCACGAAACGCTGCTCGTCCTCGACGCCACCGTGGGTCAAAATGCGCTGAGCCAAGTCGAGAACTTTCGTTCAGTGACGGAAATCACCGGCTTGGTGATGACCAAGCTCGACGGCACCGCCAAGGGCGGCGTGCTTGTCGCCGTAGCCCAGCGCCACGCCATTCCGATCCACTTCATCGGTGTCGGCGAGAAAGCCGAAGACTTGCAGCAATTCGACGCGACGAGCTTCTCGCGCGCGCTGGTGGGATTGAATGCCTGATACAAACTCTTTGCCGCCCTGCCCGAACTGCGC
>JADLHI010000383.1 GCA_020848895.1 Hyphomonadaceae bacterium | reverse complement strand
GGCGTTGTCACGGGAGTCATTATCGGCGTGTCGCGCGCGCTCGGCGAAACCGCGCCGCTGATCATGATCGGGGGCCTCACGTTCGTGGCGTTCTTGCCGATTACGCGCCCGGGCGACGCGACCTTCGAGACCATTGGCGTGCTCGACGAATATGGCGCGGCGGTCGATCCGCGCGCGACCGAGACGGTGCACATCACCCATGACGGCGTGGTGGTTCTGCCGGACTTCACCGAGCGCGCGGTGCAGGCCGGTCAGACGATCGAGCTGCCGCATGGTTCAACCGTGCAATCGACGGCCGATTGGGGCGACGCGATCGTCAGTTGGAATCCGGGTCACTGGCTCGGCCAGGAATTCACGGTGATGCCGATCCAGATGTTCAACTGGACCTCGCGCCCGCAGGCGGAGTTTCTGGAACTCGCGGCGGCGGCAGGCATCGTGCTGCTGGCGATCACGCTGTTGATGAATGGCGCCGCGATCTATCTGCGCTACAGGCTGCGCAAGTCGATCAAGTGGTAGATTAGGTTCTGGGTGTTAGGGGCTAGGTTCTAGGGCGCTTGCTTGAGGCGTTCATTTGGACCGCGAGATTTCAAGCTCGCTACTTCTTGCGCGCGCGTTCCGCTTCGCGCTTGTCGCGCGCGATTTGGCGGCGTTCTTTGGCGCGTTTTCGCAGGTCGGCAAGTTTGTGCCAGAAGCGGCGGCCGCGTTCTTTCGGCAGCGGCTCCAGGTTGCGGCGGAAATCTTCGGCGCAGGCGCGCCACGAATAGCGCTCCGCCAGCGCGCGCGCATCTTCGCGCTTGAGTTTCAGCGCTTCCAGGCAGGCCTTCTGGAGATCGTCATCGACGATGCCGGCGCCGGTGTTGGGCAGAATATCTTGAGGGCCGGGCGCGACATAGCCGGCGACCGGCGTGCCGCACGCGGCGGCTTCCAAGATCACGAGGCCGAACGTGTCGGTGAAACTTGGGAAGACAAAAACGTCGGCGTCCGCGTAGTGGCGCGCGAGTTCTTCGCCGAACTTCGGGCCGGTGAAGATCGCGTCAGGATATTTCGCCTTCAGCTCTTCGAGCGCCGGACCGCCGCCAACGACGACCTTTGATCCCGCCAGTTCGGTCTTCAAGAACGCTTCGATGTTCTTCTCGACCGAGACGCGGCCGACATAAGCGAAGATCGGACGCGGCAGATCGGCGGGATAGACGCCGCCATCCATGCCGCGCAGGCGCGGATGGAATTGTTCGATGTCGACGCCGCGGCTCCAGATTGCGGTGTTGCGGAAACCTTGCAGTTCAAGTTGCTTCTGCATTGTCGGCGTCGCCACCATGACGCGGCCCGACTTGTCGTGGAACGCGTGCATGAAGCGATACCCGGCCCAGAGCGGAATCCAGTTGAAGCGCGCGGTCACATATTCGGGAAACTGCGTGTGGTAGCTCGTGGTGAACGGAAACTTGTGCTTGAGGCAGACAGCGCGCGCGTCCCAGCCCAGCGTGCCTTCGGTGGCGATGTGCACCGCGTCCGGTTTGAACTCAAGGAAGCGGTCTTCGACATCCTCGCGGGCGCCCAGCGCCAGGCGGATTTCCGAATAGGTGATGAGCGGGATCGAGTTCGGATAGTCGGCCGGGGAAATGACCTCGACCTCGCAGCCCATGGCCCGCAACTCACCCATGGTGTTGGAGAGCGTGCGGACGACGCCGTTGACCTGCGGCTCCCACGCGTCGGTGACGAGGAGGATCTTCTGCGCCAGCGGCGGGGTGTCGGCGGCGCCGTTGGCGCTCGCGGTCTCGGCGGACGGCGTTTGGGCGTCGGTGCTCACGGGGCGGGTTCTGACGCGGGGGCGGCTGCGGCGCAAGGGGGCGGGGCCAGTGACTTGCCCTAGCGGCCAGAGACGCGCAAAGGACCACCATGCAATCCGCCCCGACGCCGCACCCTTCCGCCGCCATCGATTGGGACGCGCTCGACGCGTTGAAATATCAGGACGAGGACACCGCCGTCGCCAAGCTGCTGACGGACGCCCCGCTCGACGCCGCGGCGCGCGCCAGCGTCAATGCCGAGGCCCGGGCGCTGGTCGAGCGTGCGCGCGGGCTGAAGCGCCGCAAGGGTGTTATGGAGAGCTTCCTCGAAGAGTTCGGACTCTCGAACGCCGAAGGCTTGGCGCTGATGTGCTTGGCCGAAGCGTTGCTGCGCGTACCGGACGCTGAGACGGCAGACAAGTTGATCGCGGAGAAGATCAGCACCGGCCAATGGGCCGCGCACGTCGGCAAATCGGATCATTGGCTCGTCAATGCCGGCACGTTCGGCCTGATGCTCACCGGCCGCGTCGTGAACTTGCCAGAAGATTTGAAGGGCGAGGCGAGCGAAGTCGTCGGCAAGCTGGTCAAGCGCATGGGCGAGCCGGTGGTGCGCGCCGGCGCGATGCAGGCGATGCGCATTCTGGGTGAGCAGTTCGTGCTCGGGCGCAACATTCAAGAAGGCTTGAAGCGCGGCGCTAGCATGGTGCGCCAAGGGCTCGCCACGCGCTATTCGTTCGACATGCTGGGTGAGGGCGCGCGCACCAACGAAGACGCCGAGCGTTATCTCGTCAGCTACGCCAATGCGATCGATGTCGTCGGCGAAGCCGCGGGCGGGCTTGGCCCGCATGCGTCGAATGGCGTGTCGGTGAAGCTCTCGGCGCTGCATCCGCGCTACGAGGCGCGCCAGGAAGAGCGGGTGGTGCGCGAACTCTATCCGCGCATGCTGCAGCTGGCGGAAGCGGCGAAGAAATGGAACATCGGCCTCTCGTTCGATGCGGAAGAAGCCGACCGCCTGGTGCTGCAGCTCAAGCTGTTCGAGAAGCTGGCGCTGGAGCCGTCGCTGAAGGACTGGGAGGGGCTCGGCATCGTTATCCAGGCCTACCAGAAGCGCACGCGCGCGGTGATCGAGCGCTTGGTTTCGCTCTCGCGCCGGCGCGGCGCACCGATTCAGACGCGTTTGGTGAAGGGTGCGTACTGGGACGGCGAAGTGAAGCGCGCGCAAGTGATGGGCCGCCCGGACTTTCCGGTGTGGACCACCAAAGCCGCAACGGATGTCCACTACATGGCCTGCGCGCGCGATCTTTTCCGCGCCGGCGACGCCATCTTCCCGCAATTTGCCACGCATAACGCGCACACGGTCGCTACCGTCCGCCGCATGGCCGCTAGCGCCGGGCGCGACAAGTTTGAGTTTCAACGGCTGCACGGCATGGGCGAGGCGCTCTACCTTGCCGTCGATCCGCCGCCGCAGGTGCGTGTTTACGCGCCGATCGGCGGGCACGAAGATTTGCTGCCGTATCTGGTGCGCCGTTTGCTTGAGAACGGCGCCAATACAAGCTTCGTGCACTCGTTCCTTGACGATGAGGTGTCGCCGGAAGTCGTCGCTGCCGATCCGATCGCGACGCTTGAAGCCAATCCGCATCGTCACCGCCGCCTGCCGCCGCCGCCACAAATCTTCGGCGCCAGCCGGCGCAACTCGGGCGGTCCCGATCTCTCAATCGCTGCTGAGCGTGATGCGCTCGCGAAGACGAAAGCGCCCCAGCCTGAGCAGGTAAGCGTCGCCGATCCCGAGCAGGCGATCGCGACCGCGCTTAAGGCGCATGAGAGCTGGAACGCGCTCGGCGGCGCCGAACGCGCGGCGATCATCCGTGAGATGGGCGATGTTCTGCAAAAGAACGAGGCGGCGCTGGTCGCGCTGACGGCGCGCGAGGCTGGACGCAATCTGCAGGACTCGATCGATGAAGTCCGCGAAGCCGTGGATTTCTGCCGGTTCTACGCGGCGGAAGCGGAGCGTTTGTTCGCCGGTCCGAAGCCGCTGCCGTCGCCGGCGGGCGAGATCGATCATCTCGAACTGCACGGTCGTGGCGTCTTCGTCTGCATCAGCCCGTGGAATTTCCCGCTGGCAATTTTCACCGGCCAACTCGCGGCCGCGCTCGCCGCAGGCAATACGGTTGTCGCAAAGCCCGCGGAGCAAACGCCGCTGATCGCCGAAGCGGCGGTGAAGCTTTTCTACGAGATCGGCTTGCCGCGCGAAGTGTTGCAGCTGGTGCAAGGCGACGGCGCCGTTGGCGCCAAGCTCGTGGCCGATCCGCGCATTGCGGGCGTCGCGTTCACGGGATCAACCGAAGTCGCGCGTCTGATCAATCGCACGCTCGCCGCCAAAGACGGCCCGATCGTTCCGCTCATCGCGGAGACGGGCGGCCTCAACGGCATGTTTGTCGATACGACGGCGCTGAAAGAGCAAGTCGTCGACGACGTTTGCGTGTCTGCGTTCAATTCGGCCGGTCAGCGTTGCTCCAGCCTGCGCGTCCTTTTCCTGCCGCATGACACCGCGGACGGCACGATTCAGACGCTGAGGGGCGCCATGGATTGCTTGGTAATCGGCGACCCTTCCGATCCAAAGACGGATATCGGCCCGATCATCGACGCGGAAGCGAAAGCCAATCTCGAAAAGCACATGGAGCGCATGAAGCGCGAGGCCAAAGTGCTGAAGCAAATTGATGTCTCGCACTTGGGCGGCAATTATTTTGGGCCAGCCGTAGTCGAGCTCGCCAGTCTTGATCAGATCAGCCGTGAGGTATTCGGGCCGATCTTGCACATCGTCCGATACGATCCGGCGGAGGTCGCCAAGATCGGCGCGCAATTGGCGGCGAAAGGCTACGGCCTCACGCTCGGCGTGCACTCGCGTCTCGAAAGTTTTGCTCAGGAAGTCATCGCCTCCGCGCCGGCAGGCAACGTCTATGTGAATCGCACCATCGTCGGCGCTGTTGTCGGCGTGCAGCCGTTTGGTGGTTCGGGGCTTTCGGGCACTGGCCCTAAAGCGGGTGGGCCAAACTACTTGCCACGCTTTGCCGAAGAACGCGCCGTCAGCAACAACATCGCGGCTCAAGGCGGCGATCCGCAACTGCTGAATCTCTAGAACGCGAACTCAAGCACGGCGTGCGCGACGAGCGCGCCGGATGTTGCGAACGTGACCTTTGCTTCAGCGTAGGCGCTGGTCTTGCCGAAGCGGAGCACGTTGGCCTCGACGATGAAATCATCGCCTTTGGCCGGCCGCAGGAAATGCGTGTGCTGATAGGTCGTGCCTCTGGTCGCGCGCTCGCCCGTGGCCATGGCCAGCGCGGTGACCGTATCAATCGCCGCCATGATCGCTTGTCCACAGACAGCGCCGGCGGAGAATTTCAGCGCATCCGCCTCCGGAAGCCGCGCCGTGACGCGGCTCCCATCGACCGTGAATTCGCAGAGTGCGAGCTGTTTGACCCACGGTGCAAAAATAAGCTCGTAAGCCGGCACAACTGTCGCTTGTGTGACGGGAAATAGCTCTCTGCCTGTGCTCATTGGCGGAATAGGACATGCTTTGGCGCCAGCGTCCACCATGCCGCCTTGCTCTCAATGCGCGCCAGGACGTAAATCACCCCCATGCCGTCCGATAATGTCACGCCGTTTCGCCGCCCGAAGCCGGTGCGTCCGCAGCAGAAGGGTGGGCTGGGTTTCAGCACGCATCGCGGCAAAGCGGTGCTCGTGCATTTGCTGACGATCGCGACGTACGTTTGCGCGTTCCTGTTTCCGTTTCCGCCGCCGCCTGGCTCACCCATCGTGCTCTATGTAGCTGCGTGCATCACCTTCGCGCTGGCGATCGTCGCGGTCACCGTGGCGATGCCTAACCGCTATGCCGGCATGCCATGGGCGACAACACATCATGAGCACGCGATCCGCACGCTGATGATCGGCTTCGTGCTGTGGACGCTCTCAAGCGCGCTGACCTACATCAGCCCCATCTTCGCGACGCCTGCCTACTATTTTCATCTGGCCATCATGCTTTGGGCTGTCGTGCGTAGCGGTGTTGGCGTGGTGCTGGCGTTCATGCGAAAGCCGATCGGCAATCCGCGCGGCTGGTTGTTCTAGTCGACAATCCGGCAGCCGTACTCTTCTTCGTATGTCGCAGCGGAACTGATCGCGCCGAAAAGCACGCTCGCGCGCACTGTGTCGCCTTCTTGTGCGATCGTGATGTTGCTAGGTGCGTCTTCCGGAAAATCCGCGAGGCAAGACTCAAGCGAGCGGCCGCTCACGTGCAGGCACGAGCATGTCTGCTTGGCCGCGTAGCCGGCGGCGATGCCAGCGTACGCGACCTGGCCGCGTGAGGCCCACGCGCCGCCGCCGATCACCACAAGCGCCGCCACCAGCAGGCCAACCCATATCCAGCGTTTGCGCGACACTGCCGCCTCCCCGTATGCTTCCCGGAGCATAGCGAAGGCGAGGGGATACGTCATGCTGCGCGGGTTGATTGCTGTTGCGGTTTTGGTTTTCGCCGCGTCGGCGCAAGCTCAGGCTCAAGATCTTTATCCACTGCCGCGGCAGCCGGCTGGCGTCGCTTGGCCGGGCGAAGATTGGGAAGCCGCGCCGCTGCCCGCCGATGTCGATCGCGCTGCGTACGATCTTGCGGTCACAGAAGCGTTCGCTGGGATTCATCCGCTGATGGGCGAAACGCGTGCCGTGGTGGTCATTCAAGGCGGCCGCGTCGTGTTCGAACGCTATGGCGATGGCTACACACGCGACACGCGGCTGAATTCTTGGTCAGTCGGCAAATCGCTGACGCATGCGCTGGTGGGCGCGGCGGTTCTGCAGGGTCGTCTCGGCATTGATGCGCCGATGGGAAATCCGGCGTGGCGCGCCGGCGACCGCCGCGCGTCGATCACGTGGCGGCAATGGATGCAGATGGTTGACGGACTCGACTATAGGGAAGGCGCCGAAGACATCTCGCAGGCCGGAAATGCAATCATGCTGTTCGGCGACGGCCGGCGCGACGTCGCACGCTGGGCCGC
>JADLHI010000382.1 GCA_020848895.1 Hyphomonadaceae bacterium | reverse complement strand
GAAATGCGCGACGGCGCCGTCTCCACCGGCATGACCGACGGCATGGAGATGGGCTACGAGCGGCTCGACGAAATGTTCTTGAAAGCAGCCTGACATGTCAGCCCGTGACGCGGACGGCTTTGCCAAGGGAGATGGGTGATGTTCGAGAAGGTGGCGTTCACGATGTACGCGATCGAAGACGCGGATCGGGCGCGGGATTTTTACGAGAATACGCTCGGGCTAAAGATTGGCAGCAATGGCGCGCACGGCTCGATGCGCTGGATGGAATTCGATCTTCCGGGCGGCGGGTGTCTGGCGCTCACGAATGCTACCGGCCAAAAGCCCGGCGGTGGCGGCACGATCGCGCTTGAGGTGACAGATCTTGATGCGGTGATTGCCGATCTTAAAGCGAAGGGCGTCACGTTCCGGAGCGATATTATCAAAGGGCCGCGCTGCCGGATGAGCAATATCCTGGATAGCGAAGGCAACGGCATTGTGCTCCATCAGCTGGATCGTAAGCACTGATTTCTTGGACCGCGGGCCTTCAGGCCCGCGGTCCAAGATGGGTCCAGACTCGATGTGTGTGCTGGAGCTAGTACGCCCGCTCGACCACGAACTCGGGTAGCGCTTCTAGCGCTTCTCGGTAGGCGTTCGCCGGCAGCGTTTTCAACGCGTCGCATGCAGCGTGGGCGTGGGCGCGGGCGGCGTCGAGCGTCAGCGCGATGGCGTCGTGACGCTTCACCAGGGCGACGGCGCGATGGAAGTCGTCGTCGGTGCGTTCGCCGCCGACGACGCGGCGCCAGAACGCGCGCTCGCTTTCATCGCCGGCGTCGCGCGCGAAGATAACGGGAAGCGTGACTTTGCCTTCGCGGAAATCGTCGCCGGTGTTTTTGCCCATGGTGGCCGAGGCGCCGCCATAGTCGAGCGCATCGTCGATGAGTTGGAAAGCGAGGCCGAGTTCGCGCCCGTAGGTTTCGAGCGCCGCGGCTTCCGGGCCGGCGCGGCCGGCGGCGACAGCGCCGGACTTGGCGGCGGCGGCGAAGAGCGCCGCGGTCTTGGCCGCGACGATCTCCATGTAGCGTTCGCGCGTCGTCTCGGCGTCATTGGCCGCGGCGAGCTGCATCACTTCGCCCTCGGCGATGACGCTGGCGGCGCGCGCGAGAATGTCGAGAACCTGGATGTCGCCAGTCTCGACCATCAGGTTGAATGAGCGAGCGAAGAGAAAATCGCCCACCAGCACGCTCGCCGAATTGCCCCAGACAAGATTGGCGCTCTTCTTGCCGCGCCGCATCGCAGAGACATCGACGACATCGTCATGCAGCAGCGTGGCGCTGTGAATGAACTCGACCGCCGCCGCCAGTTTGCGGGGGCCATCGCCGCCGCCGCCCAGGAGCCGCGCCGCGGCCAGAGTGATGAGCGGACGAATGCGTTTGCCGCCAGCGTCGATCAAATGCTGCGCAAGGTTCGGGATCGTGCCGACGGGGCTTGAGAGATATTGGTGGATGATCGCTTCGACGGCGGTCAGATCTTCAGCCAAAAGCGCGGCGAGCCGGTCCACCGCATGGGGGGCGCCGGGCTTAGTCTTGGCTGGTCCGGCCGCCGGTCCCACAACGCTCTCCGCTTGACGTTCTTGTTATGATCAAACGATGCTGGGGCCTGACGCGCGGGTCAAGCAGGGTTCCGCCGGTCGCGCGGAAGGGTCGCACAGGCTTTATGGCCGTTTTCGAGACAACCGAAGACACGCTTCTCAATGGCCGTATTCGTATTCGCCAACCTGCGCGTGGCTATCGCGTCAATGTCGACACGTTGCTTCTCGCGGCGACTTTCGCGCCGGACATGGCGTGGGGCGGCTGCAGTTTTGTTGAACTGGGTTGCGGTGTCGGCGCTGCATTGTTGGGCATCGGCAAGCAGCATCAAGAAAAATCGCCGCCAGTTCGCCTCGTGGGAATCGAGCGCGATCCAAACATGGCCGCACTCGCGAAAGCCAACGCGCTCGCAAATGGGTTGAATGCGGAAATCGTAGAAGGTGATGCGCTTAACCCGCCCGTTTCGATTGGATCGTTCGATCGCGTTCTTTTCAATCCGCCATATGACTATCCAGGCGAGGGACGTTCGCCCGCACCCGAACGCCAGCAAGCGTACATCGCGGAACGTCCGGTGGAAGACTGGATCAAGGTCTGGTGCAACCGCATGAGTAAGGACTCGCATCTGACTCTGATCCACAGAACGCGTCGCCTGCGTGAAATCCTCGATGCGATGGAAGGCCGCCTGGGCGGCGTTGAGGTTTTTCCGGTGCGTCCGTCATCGGCTGCGCCTGCGCGGCGGGTCATTGTGCGCGCGCGAAAAGGTTCGAAGGCGCCGCTCAAGTTGTTGCGCGGGCTCGATCTGCATCCTGCGAACGACGCAAAGGACAAATACACACCCGAAGCCGAAGCCATTCTTCGTGGCGACGCCTTTATCGATATGTGCTGACCGAACGCGTCTAGAACATCGCCGCTGACTCACGCGAAAATGTCGCCACTAGGCACCTATGGAAATGGTGCGAAAATCGCGTGAGGCGAGATAGGTGAACGAACCGCGAATTGGCGAGCGATCCCGCGCGCCGTTCGAACTGTTGAAGGGCATCGACTTGCACGGCCGGTCTGGGGCCAAACACACTCCTGAGGTCGAAGCGATCTTGCGAGGCGAAGGACGAATTGAGTGGCGAGCAATCTGAAGCTCAACCTCGGGTGCGGGATGAACCACCTCGACGGGTGGACCAATGTGGATAACTCAGCCGCATGTAGTCCGGACGTGGTGCACGATCTTGAGCAAACGCCATGGCCGTGGCCGGACTCGAGCGCCGATGCGCTCCGGTTCAATCATTCACTTGAGCACATGGGACAGGACACCAAGACGTTCCTGGCCATAATGAGCGAGATTTATCGGGTTGGGCGGCCTGGCGCAGAGGTCGAGATCAACGCGCCGCACCCGCGGCACGACAGCTTTCTCTACGACCCCACGCACGTTCGGGCGATCACCCCCGAAATGCTGCTCATGTTCGACAAAGAGAAGAATGAGCAATGGGTCCGCGCAAGCGCCGCAAACACGCCGCTTGGGCTTTATTTGAGCATCGACCTGCAAATGATCGAGGCAACGATGATCCTCGATGAGCCCTACCTCAGCCAGTTCCGGTCTGGCGAGCTTAAAGGCGATGAAATCAGTCAGTTAGCGCGTGAACGAAACAACGTGATCGCGGAGTGCCGCGTCAAACTGAGAGTGCGCAAGCCGGCCAGTTGACTCCAATCGCGGGCGACCCCAAACCCGGCGCAACAGGCCCCGCCGGCGTGAGCCGCCAGGGCATGGCCAAACAAGCGAACCCCGTGGGAGAGAGCGCCGAAGACGCGCCCCCGAAGGAGCAACCGCCCCGGAAACTCTCAGGGAACCGGACCGCGGGGGGATGAACACGCTGGATAGAGTGTTCGGAGCGCGCGTCTTCAGACGCGCGTGCGGGCCTGAAGGCCCGCGCTCCAAGCACCGCCGAAGGAGTAAATCTCTCAGGCGCCAGGGACAGCGGGGGCTGCACGCGAGCGAACGCGTGCGCCGCGCGTACCTGGGACAAACATGGCCGAAGTCGGATCATCACCAAAGAAGTTGCCGCTCGATGCGATCTGGCGGGCGCGCACGTCAAAGTTTGGCGATTTCGCCGGCTACGACATGCCGCTCCAATTCGAAGGCCTGATCCCGGAGCACAATTGGACGCGGACGCACGCGGGCTTGTTCGATGTCTCGCATATGGGGCCGAGTTTCTTCGCGCTGCCGAAGGGCCATGGCCTCGAAGGCGATGAAGCGCACAAGAAGGTCGCGTCGCTGATCGAGCGCCTGGTGCCGGCGGACATTCAGGGCCTGAAGCCCGGCCAAGTCCGCTACACCATGATCACCAACGAAGGTGGCGGCGTGCTCGACGATCTGATGATCGCGCGCCCAGCTGAGCCCGGCGCCGCCGGCGATCTCTACATCGTCGTCAACGCCGGCTGTAAGCATCAGGACTGGGCGCTGATCGAAGAAGCGACGAAGGGCGAAGCTGATCTCGTGCGCGCCGACGATCGCTGCTTGCTCGCGCTGCAGGGGCCGAACGCGCATGTTGCGGCTGCCGCTGTGATCGATCCGGCGCTGGCCGAGATGAACTTCATGACCGTGAAGCGCTACGACGCGTTTGGACGGATCACGGTGACGCGTTCGGGTTACACGGGCGAAGACGGCTACGAAATCTTGGTGCGCGCGGAGAACGCGACGGATCTCGCGAACGCGCTGCTGGCGCATGCTGAAGTGAAGCCGATCGGCCTCGGCGCGCGGGACTCGCTGCGGCTTGAAGCGGGTCTTTGCCTCTACGGCCACGATCTCGATCCGAAGACCTCGCCGATCGAAGCCGATCTCGCTTGGACCATTCAAAAGCGCCGCCGCGAAGCCAAAGACTTCCCGGGCGCCAAGCGCATTCTGCGCGAATACGAACTGGGCGCCGCCAAGAAGCGCGTCGGCGTCCGCCCGAACGATCGTGCGCCTGCACGTGAGGGCGTCGAGATCATGAAGGATGGCAAGACGATTGGCGTCGTCACCAGCGGCGGCTTCTCGCCGGTGCTCAATGGCCCGATCTCGATGGGCTATGTCGAGGCCGCGCATTCAGAGCCGGGCCACGTTGTCGATCTAATGATCCGCGGCGTGCCGCGTTCGGCGACGATCGTGCCGCTGCCATTCGTTCCGCACAAATATCACCGCCCGAAGAAGGGAGCTTAAGACCCATGACCAAACGCTACACCAAGGACCACGAGTGGGTTGAGCTGAACGGCGACATCGCCACCGTCGGCATCAGCACCTACGCCGCCGAGCAATTGGGCGACGTCGTCTACGCCGAGCTTCCCGACGCCGGCAAAAGCTTCAAGCAAGGCGATGACATGGCCGTCGTCGAGAGCGCCAAGACGGCGTCAGACGTGTACGCGCCGATCTCCGGCGAAGTCGTCGAGGCCAATGGCGAGATCAAGAACGAGAACTGGCAGATCATCAACGACGCGCCGCAAGCCGGCGGCTGGTTCGTGAAACTGAAGGTCGCCAACAAGAGCGAACTCGACGGCCTCATGGATGAAGCCGCCTACGCCGACTACGTGAAGGGGCTTTGATGCGCGTCGTGCGCCCCACTGCTCTCCCTTCCCCCTTGTGGGGAAGGGCGGGGATGGGGGTGTCACCTCAGCAGCTTCGAAGCAGCACCGCCGTTACCCCCACCCCCAACCCCGCCCCACAAGGGGGCGGGGAGTCGTTGGAGCACTGAACCCGTGCGTTACCTCCCACTCACTGACGTCGACCGCGAGCAAATGCTCAAGGTCATTGGCGCGAAGAATGTCGACGAGCTTTTCGTCGACGTGCCGAAGGGCGCGCTGCTGAAGGATCTGGTCGATCTGCCGAAGGCGCAGGGCGAGATCGAGGTGCATCGCCACCTGCAGCGCCTGGCGGAAAAGAACACGCCTGCCGGCCGCACCGCGTTCTTCCTCGGCGCCGGCGCTTATCGCCACCACGTGCCGGCGAGCGTCGATCACCTGATCCAGCGCAGCGAGTTTTTGACGGCTTACACGCCGTACCAGCCGGAAATTGCGCAAGGCACGCTGCAGGCGCTCTACGAATTCCAAAGCCAAGTCGCGCAATTGCTCGACATGGAAGTCGCCAACGCCTCGATGTACGACGGCTCCACCGGTTGTGCGGAAGCCGCGATGATGGCTGCGCGCGTCACCAAGCGGAAGAAGATCGTCTTCTCCGGCGGTGTCCACCCGCATTACATCGATACCGCGCGCACTGCCTGCGAAGCGCTCGGCCTCGAAATCGTAGCTCTACCTGCCGCGGTTGATGATGAAGCGGCCGTGACCAAGCACCTCAACGCCGATGTCGCCGCTGTGATCGTGCAATCGCCGAACGTGTTCGGCACGGTGACCGACCTCACCAAGATCGGCGAAGCGGCGCACGGCGCTGGCGCGCTGATGGTGGCAACGTTCACTGAGTGCGTATCGTTCGGCCTGATCGAACCAGCTGGCGCGATGGGCGCGGACATCGTCTGCGGCGAAGGCCAATCGATCGGCAATGCGCTGAACTTTGGCGGACCGTATGTCGGCCTCTTCGCGGTGAAAGAGAAATACATCCGCCAGATGCCGGGCCGCGTTGCGGGCGAAACGCTGGACGCGGATGGCAAGCGCGGCTTTGTGCTGACGCTTTCGACGCGCGAGCAGCACATCCGTCGCGAGAAGGCGACGTCGAACATCTGCACCAATTCTGGCCTCTGCCAGCTGGCGTGGACGATCCACATGACGCTGTTGGGTGAGCAAGGCCTCCGCCACCTCGCGACGCTCAACCACGAAAAGGCGATCGCGCTGGCCGATGCGCTCGACAAAGTCTCCGGCGTTGAAGTCCTGACCAAGCGCTACTTCAACGAAATCGCGCTGCTCTTGAAGAAGCCGGCGCAAGAGGTGGTCGATAAGCTCGCGGAGAGGGGTGTCATCGGCGGCGTCGCCATGAGCCGGCTCAATCCGAAAGCGGGCATGGACAACGTCCTCATCACCTGCGCGACCGAAATGAACACCGACGAAGACATCGCCGCCTACGCGAAGGCGCTGAAGGAAGTGCTCGCATGATCACCGAAACCACTTCCGGCAATCGCGGCCTGCTGCAAGCTGAGCCGTTGATCTTTGAAACCGGCCACGCCACAGGCGCCGGCGTCGATTTGCCCGCGCCGAAGGGTACGCCGAACAAGCTCGGCGGCCTCACGCGCAAAGCCGCGCTCGATCTTCCTGGCCTCTCTGAGCCGGAAACGATGCGCCACTTCGTGCGGCTCTCGCAGAAGAACTACGCCATCGATCTTGGTCTCTTCCCGCTGGGATCGTGCACGATGAAGCACAATCCGCGCCTCAACGAGCGTGCCGCGCGCTTCGAAGGCTTCGCCGATCTCCACCCGCTGCAGCCGACGTCGACGATCCAAGGCGCACTCGAATTGATGGACGAGTTGGCCCATTGGCTTTGCACACTCACCGGCATGCCGGCGGTGGCGCTCTCGCCGAAGGCTGGCGCGCACGGCGAAATGGCGGGCATGCTCGCGATCAAGGCAGCGCTCCAGGCGCGCGGCGAAAGCCACCGCAAGCGCGTGCT
>JADLHI010000381.1 GCA_020848895.1 Hyphomonadaceae bacterium | reverse complement strand
TGAGCTGACCTTCGGTGTCGATATCAAGCGCGCGCTCGATGCGGATGAGCACGTCATCGGCTGGCGAGAGGCGCACGGCGCCGCCCCAGGCGATGCAGCCGCCTTCGGCCTCGACGACGCGGCGCATTGCGGCAAGGTCGAGATCGACCGGCGCCAGCGTCTCCATCGTATCGGCGGTGCCGGAAGGCGAGGTGATCGCGCGCGAAGAGGTCTTGGGCATGATGAGCCCCAAGCTCGCAACGATAGCGACCACGATTGGTGTGGTGCGATTGCCAGGAAGGCCGCCCACGCAATGTTTGTCGACCACCATCGCCGAAGGCCAGGAGAGACGCTCGCCCACTTCCACCATGGCGCGCGTGAGCGAAGTGATTTCATCGACATCGAGCGGAAAGGCCGAGCACGCCGCGATAAACGTGGCGAGATGAATGTCGACATAGCGACCATCGGCGATGTCGCCGATGATAGAGCGGAACGCGCGCTGATCGAGGCGGCCGCCATACATGCGCCGGCGCACGTCAGCGAGGGACTCAAGCGGCGGCGCATGGCTGACGGCGATGTGTTCGCCGTCCGCCACAGCCAGGCGCTTCCAGGCCGCCTCCGACAGTCCGGCTTCATCGACAGCCAGCCAGTCGTTCTCAACCTGATAGAGCGTTGCGATCACCTGCCGGTCACCGGCGCTCAGAAGCACGCGAGCGCGCGCGGAAAGTCCTTCGGATTTGCAGACGTGACAATCGGTGCGCATCAGAACGATTGCATCGTCCTGCGAGAGGAGCATGAGGCGCTTGGCCTTAAGGTGCGAACTGTGCTCGCCCTCCCCCGTCGTTTGCACGGCGTTCATGAGAGCTCGTATCTGCGCTGATCGTCGACAACCGCCGCATCCCAGCCGAGTTCGCGCGCGATGCGCACGCGCAGCGCATCGGAAGCGTCCGGCTCGCCGTGCACTATGAAGGTGCGGCGCGGCGGCTTTTCAAAGCCGCTCAGCCAGCGGATGATCTCGCCGGCGTCGGCGTGGGCTGAGAGTTCAGGCAGATTGGCGATTTCGGCCCGGATTGGAACCCATTGGCCGAACATCTTGATCTCGGTTTCACCAGCAAGCAGACGGGCGCCTCGCGTGCCGACGGCCTGATAGCCGGCAAACAGGATCGTGTTCTTGGCCTCGGGCCCGAACGCCTTGATGTGGTGCAAGACGCGCCCGCCGGTCGCCATGCCGCTGCCGGCAATGACAATCTTGGGCATCGGATTTGACACAATGGCCTTGGAATCTTCGACATCGCGCACATAGGTGGCGATGGCGCAGGATTGCTCGCAGGTCTCGGCTGAAAAGCGATGGTCGTCCAAATGGCCGCACAGGAGCTCGGTCGCGTTGATCGCCATCGGACTGTCGAGAAAGATCGGCACGGACTTGATGCGTCCCGCGCGCTTGAGCATCCACAGGTGATAAAGGAGAACTTGCGTGCGTCCGACGGCGAACGCAGGAATGACGACGGTGCCGCCGCGGCGCACCGTCCGCTCCACGACCGCGCCCAAGGCTTCCATCGGATCGTTCTTGGGATGGATGCGGTCGCCATAGGTTGATTCAACCACGACATAGTCGGCCGCGTTCACCGGGGCGGGATCAGGCATGAACACGTCATCGTAGCGTCCCAAATCGCCCGAAAATACGATTCCGCGCCCTTGCCAATTGAATTCGACCGTAGCCGCGCCGAGGATGTGGCCTGCACGGCGCAGCTGCATTTTGGCGCCGCCTTCAACATTTGCTTCCGTCTCGAAGCCGATCGGCTTCAACTGCTTCAATGCGGCTTCAGCGTCGCGCACGGTGTAAAGTGGAAGCGCGGGCTTGTGCTTTGTGTGGCCTCTACGATTTGCGTATTCGGCGTCGTTCTCGGCGATTCTGGCGCTATCCTTCAACAAGATGTCGCACAGATCGGCCGTCGCGGAGGAGCAATAGACGGGGCCCCTAAAGCCGTCGCGCACGAGCTTCGGCAGATAGCCAGTGTGGTCCAAATGCGCGTGCGTCAGCACCACCGCGTCTATCGAATCCGGCGGGATCGCTAGCGGCGCCCAATTGCGCTCGCGCAGGACCTTGAGCCCCTGAAACATGCCGCAATCGACTAGAATGCGCCGACCGTCCGCCTCCAAGAGGTGCTTGGAACCGGTGACAGTTCCCGCAGCGCCGAGACTCGTTAAGCTCAAGGTCATGTTGTCTTCTTTCTACTGAGGCAGGGCGCGCAGGGTGTTGGGGTCGCCACGTCCGTCGAGCGCGCGCAATTCAGCGTCCGACAAGAGCTCTTCGCGATCGCAGCCGAGGATTTCGGCGGCGGCGCCGAGCACGTGGGCCCAAGTCGAGCGATTGGCGAACAGCATGCCGAATACGTCGAGCGTGCCGCCGCGATTGATAAAGCCCAACGCGCGCGTGCGCGCCGGTCCGCCATCAAGCCGGCGCAACGCGCCCAACATCGGTTCTGGGCGCGTATGGGTGAGCACGATCCGGGCAAGACCACCAGGAAAGAAGAGTTCGCACTGAGTTTCGTCCGCGCCATAAGCGGTCTCGAGCCCATCGCGGCCGGTGCGGAAGCGGCCAGGCTCCAAGAGAGCGGTGACGCAAGCTCTGCGTCCGCGCTCAGCAAGACGCTCGCAGGCTCGCAGCGCCTCCCCCGTCTGATAGGCGCCGATCGCAACCAATTGCAGCTCAGCTTGCGCAGCATCGCCCAAGAGGTGCGCGGCGCCGTGGGCGACGGCCTGCTCGGCCTGCTCGCCGCTCAGACGCCGAGGGATCGCGCGCTTGGGCGTCACCAGACAAGCGATCTGGCCGTGCGAGGCATAGATGCTGCGCAGGCTTGCAACCGCGGTATTGGGGTCGACGGGAAAGAGGACGCGGGCCGTGTCGGCCATCTCGCCGAGCAGCGCCTCTGGCAAGGTCGGATCCTGATGGGATTGTTCGTTCTTGGCGTTTTCCCAAGCGTGGGAGGTTGCGATCAGCGGCAGCGACAGCCATCCAGGCGGGCGGCCAATTTCGCGCTGGCGGCGGGCAAAGATAATGTCTTGGCGCAGCGCCCCCAGCATCTTCATGGCGAAGGCTTCGTAGCTGACGGCGAGATTGAGGCCGCCCTTGTTGCCGAGTGCTGCGCCGATCACCGCCTCTTCATTGAGCGCGGTGATGATCGCGCCGTCGACGGCTTCAGGCGCGTCAGGCTCCGGGACGTTTACGCGGTGGCGCAAAAGCTCAAGCGTCCGCCCCATGTGATTGCTTTTGAGTTCGTCCGGATTGCCGACGCGCACGCGCAGCTCAGAGTTGGCGCGAACGATTTCGACGAAATGCGCATCGAGCGCCTCCATGGCGCAGCTGGCGCCCTCCGGCGCCTCCCAAGACGGCGCAGGCATAAGAGGCGGCGCGATCGAACGCGTGGCCAGCGCGTGCTTGCTCTCGCGCGGGCGCTTTTGCGCCGCATGGACGGCGAACGCACGCGCGGCCGCGTCTAGGTCGGCTTGGGGCACAAAGAGCGCGCGCGCGCCTTCATTGAATTGCCAGCGCGCGTCCTCATCGGTGCGTGGATTGCCGGCAAGCGGCAGGTTATGCGCACGGTTTGAGCCGGCGCCTGGAAAGCCATAGCCTTTGACGCAGCGCGCGATCACGTAGGGCAGACGGGCCGGATAGGCGCGCTCAGACATGGCAGCAAAGCGCGTCAAGGCCGCTTCCGCCTCGATGATAGCCCAGGCGTAGGCGAGTGGATCGTGGCCGTCGATGATGATCGGGTCAAAGCCGCTCAGGCGCAGATGCGCCGCGAGCCACTCAGCGCCGCCCTCTTGGCCAATCTCAGTGCGCTGTTCGATGCGCCGCCCGTTCAGGATCATGACCGGCACGGCCAGGCCGCAATCTTCGGCCCGCCACCAGCGCGGCGACCAGTCTGAGCCGCGCTGTTCCTCGAACGCCCCGTCGCTTAGGAACGCCACAAGGCGTTCGCCGCGCAATGGCATGTGGATGTACTGGGTTTCGGCAAAGCCCAGATATCCGCCTTCGGAGATTCCACCGGCCGTGTGCGGATTGACATGGCTGCCGAGCGGCGCAGCGGGCCGCCCATCGGGCGTCAATGCGTACGAATAAAAGTCCGCACTAAGTTGCGAGAGACCCGCTTCGCTGCGGCCGTAACGTCCAAGTTGCGCGGGCGAGAGATCTTCCAGCAGCGCGTTGACCGCCTCGATCGCCGCCACGCAATGGCCCTGGCCCAACACCCAGGCGCGCGTTTCGCCGCTCAGCGCATTGGCGAGATGATAGCCGACAAAGGCGATCGCTGCATTGAGCGAGCCGCCCATATGGCCTTCGGGTTGGGCCTTGAACGCTTCAGCCGAGAGCTCCGCGCCGCTCAGGTCAACCCGCGTTGCATAGCTCATGTGAGCGACAACCCACATTGCCGCATTGGCGAGACGATCGGCGGCCGCGCACAGTTCGAGCGCGGTTTTGCGGTCGGCCAAAGCGCCATCCATCCAATGACGCTCCACGAGGTTTTCGAGTCTCTCGATCGTCTCGGGGCGATGGCGGATAACGCCGTACCCTTCCCGCCATGCGTCCCCGGCTGGTGCTGACATGACAATGATCCGCTTGGGGCTGGCGCGCGCCCTTCGTCCTCGCCATCAACCAATACGCGGGCCGCCGCCCGCGCCCTGACGCCCAAGTGCGTGGCGGCACGCTAGCGCAGCGCCATCATGAGTGCGCGGGTGTCACGCGCAATCTCGCCCTCTTCGTCGGCGGCCCGCACCTCGACGATCACCGGCGCGCCGGGGCGCGAAATCACCCCAGCGCTCGCCGCGTTGCGCGTCGCATCGAGTTCTACGCCCATGAAGGCCAGGCCTTCACACATAGCCATCCGCACGCGCGGCGCATTCTCGCCAATGCCGCCTGTGAAAACCAAGCGGTCGAGACCGCCCAGGAGGCCTGCGAGCCCGGCAAGCCAGCGCCGGCCAGTCCGGCAGAACACGTCCACTGCTTCTTCCGCGCCGGCGTCGTGCGAAGCTAGCAATTCGGCCATGTCGCCGCTCAGGCCTGACATGCCGAAGAGACCGGACTGGCGATAAAGCAGGTCCTCGACTTCGTCGGCGGAGCGGCCAGTGCGCATCAGATGCAACACAGCGCCTGGATCGATGTCGCCGCTTCGCGTCGCCATCGGCAATCCCGACACGGTTGAAAACCCCATTGAGGTCTCGATGCTGCGTCCGCCTTGGATCGCTGTCATCGATACGCCGGCGCCCAGGTGCGCGACGACGATACGTTCGCTGCCAATGTCGACCCGCTCGCGCGCCAGCGCAGCCAGGATCGATGCGATCGACAAACCGTGAAAGCCAAATCGGCGTAGGCCCGCAGCGAACATATCCCGCGGCAGGGCCATCATCGCCGCCGCCTTGGGCAAGCCGGCGTGAAAGGCTGTGTCGAAGCAAGCGACCTGGGGACAATTGGGCCACCGCGCCCGCGCCGCTTCGATGCCGGCGATGTTCGCGGCCTGATGCAGTGGCGCCATCGCGGCGAAGTCGCGTAGTCTTGCCTCCATGTGCGGCTCGACCAGCGTCGGCGCAACGAAGTCGGCGCCGCCATGCACAACCCGATGGCCGATAGCGGCCGGCGCAACCGCCGGCATGGCGCTGAAGAGCGCCTCAAGCGCCTGGCGATGATCGGCGGCCAGCGACAGTTCAGTCGTTGTCATTTCGCCAGCGCGCCAGATCGTGAGTTGCGCCGCTGTGCGCCCGATGCCGCTGAAATGCGCGCGCCATCGGACATCGGCTTCAAAGCACGCTGCGCGCACGCTCGAGGAGCCGCAATTGATTGTAAGAATAGGACCCGTCGTCAAGGCCGCCTCACGCGAAGACTGATCCCATGTCTTCAGGGCCAGCGCTAGCGCCGCGGCGTTGCGCGGCGCGCCATCTCGTCTGCGAGCAATTCCCGCGCCCGATGCACGCGATATTCGAGCGATTTGACTGAGCAGCCCAAGGTCGCGCTGGCGGCCGCTTGCGAAAGGCCATCGACGGCGGTGAGCATCAGCGCCTCGCGCAAGTGTTCGGGCAACGTCGCCAGCGCCTGGCGCAGCATGCGCAATTCTTCGCGGCTCGCTGTCTCCGCTTCGGGCGACGGCCGCTCGTCTGCAACGCGCAGGTCGTCGCCGTTGGGGCAGTCGCCCCAGAAGGCGCGGCGCGTGGTCGCCCGCCGCGCCGCGTCACGGCATTTGTTCAAGGCGATGGCGTGGAGCCACGTCTTGAACGAGCGCTCCGGATCGAAGCTGGCCATCGCGCTCCACGCCGCCACAAAAGCTTCTTGGACGATATCGCTTGCCGCATCGGCATCGGCGACGCGCCGGCGTACGAAGCGAAAGAGATCGTCTTTGTGACCGCTCATCAGCGCGCTGAACGCGGCGCGATCGCCCGTCCGGGCGCGAGCAATGACGTCATCGAAGCCGCCGGTGAAGGCGGCGCGGCGCAGCGGCGAGCGGACCTGCCCCAACGCTTGCGAAGGCTGCGCCGTCATGCGTTTCATGGTCGCCTCGCTGGCCACCAAGACCCTGGGCCAATGACAAGGTCGCGCCTAGCTTGCACGCGCGCTTTGCTTTGGATCAATTCCCTGGATTTGCGCCTTGGTCGTCTCATCCTTGCTCTGTCGCAGCCCGATAGGCTAGCTCTATCCAGGGCGCGCGCCGCCGCGCGCGTATAGAAGAACGTGATCGCCCGGAGGCTTCCCTGACCGACCTTGATCGCCAACTCGCCGCCTTGGGCCGGGTGGACGTCGACGCAACATTGGACGGACTGGAGAGCGATGTCTGGGCCCGGATTGACGCGCGAGAGAGATACAAGGCAGGCGCTGGCGCCAACGGCGCAATAGCCGGCGTCTGCGCCCTTGTCCTCATAGTCAGTTCCGCCATTGGCGTATCGACGGCCTCTGCGTCGGCTATGGTCGAAACTGGACCGTTTGCGCTCGATCAGCCCTACGCGCCCGCAACGGCGCTCGGCAGATAGATCATGTTGAAGGCCTGGAAGGTGCTCGCCCTGGCCGCGCTCGTCGGGTTCGGAGCAGGGTTGGGGGGCGTTTTTGTCGGCGCAGCGCTCACGCGTTCCCAAACCCATCGAGACACGCTCGATGCGACCGTGCACCGCCAACTTAATCTGACGCCCGAACAGGACCGGCGGCTGGAGGCGATTGAAGACAGGTACGCGACGCGCAAAGCCGCGCTTGACGCCGAGCTGCGCGCGGCCGCGCGCGAGATAGCCGCCGCCGTGGCCGAGGACCACACGCAGAGCGCGCGCCTCACCCAAGCGGTTGATCGCTTTCACAACGCCATGGGCCAGACGCAGCGCGAGGCCATTGCACACGTCTTCGAGATGCGCGCCGTACTCGATCCCGATCAGCAGGCGCGGTTCGATGTGATCGTGCGCGAAGAGTTGCTGCGCGGCGTGGACGAAGAGTGAGCGGGCCTGCCCGCCGCCAACGGAACGCTGACCGCAATAGTGGCGCCCACCGCGAAGCGGTTGTTGGGAATCGTGCGCGGCGGCGCGTGTGGAATTGAGCACACCCCCGCCCTCACCGGATTGCATTGTCATTGGCAAGCTTGGTTCATCATCTGCGTCCGAAGCCCTCAAGAAAGGACGCCGCCGCCCTCCGGTTCTTACAGAGCCGACGCGGGCCGGGCCCGCTACCTTGCGAGATCGAGACCCTACCCCCCACTCTGCGCGTTGTGCGGCAGGTGGGGGCCGGCTGCGGACCGGTCCCAGCCCTTACGCTGGAGCCCGCGAGACAACGGCTTCCAAGCCATGAAGTCTGACCTAATGACTTCTGGCAGAGGCCAGGCGCCGGCTGACGCCTCTTCGGCGCGCTCTAGTCTTCGGCGCTCGCCGCGACGGAGGGCGGACATCCGCAATCGTCAAAGCCGTGCGCGACACACGCCGCGCAGAGCCGCATGACTAGCGCCCGCAGCCGCGCCCGCGCGCGGTGCAGCCGCACGGTCAAGGCGTTAAAGTTTAGACCCAAGGCCGCCGCGACGCTCGCGCGATCTTGGTCCTCGATATCAATGCTGCGGATCAGCCCCGCGTCCGTCTCTGATAGACCGCCCAGCAGCGCTTCTAAGCACGCACAGGCGGCGCGGTCCGCCTCGGTCTCGGCGGCGATAGAGCTCATATGTCCATCATCGACGGGCGTCTCGCGCGCCCTTCGTCGAGCGAGGCTACGATAATAATCGGCGATCGTGGTCGCCAGCACGCGCGACAGCCAAGTGCGCGCCGCGGCGCTTTCCTTGAGATCGCCCGCACGCTCCAAGGCGCGGGTGCAGAATATCTGCAACACATCGTCGGCGTGATTTGGATCGGCGAGCTTGGATCGGATGTGAGAGCGAATCCTATCGAGGCCCTCTTCGAGCGCGCGCCGCACAACGGCTTCGGGCAAATCGCCCGGGTCCTCAGTCATGTTTGAGCACCTCTGCTCGTTTCCCAAAGCCTATCTTGCGTGGAACGCCGTAGGCCACAAGGTGACGCCGCGAGGCAGGCGCTCCCCCTATATGGCGGCGAGCATTCTGCGGTGCTGACGCGCTCTTCAGAACTTTTTCTGCTCATTGGTCGAAAGGCCGCCTCGCCTCTGCGCGTCAGCTGCGATGACCGCCCTCCTCGCCAGCACGCGGCGCTCAGACTCGCAACGAACCAAGGCGGAGCGAGTTTGCGATAACCGATACCGAGGACAGCGCCATCGCCATGGCCGCAATCATCGGCGAAAGCAGCGCACCGGTTAACGGATAGAGCACGCCAGCGGCAATGGGAATGCCCGCCACGTTGTAAGCGAATGCGAAGAAGAGGTTCTGGCGGATGTTGCGCATCACGGCGCGCGAGATCGTGCGCGCGCGCACGATGCCGCCAAGATCGCCGTGCAACAGCGTAACGCCCGCGCTTTCGATCGCCACATCGGTGCCCCCGCCCATGGCGATGCCGACATCGGCGGCGGCGAGAGCCGGCGCGTCGTTGACGCCGTCGCCCGCCATCGCCACCACGCGCCCTTCGCGCTTCAGCCGCTCTACGATGCGCGACTTGTCCTCCGGCAGCACTTCGGCTTCGACTTGATCGATGCCGAGACCCCGCGCAACTGCGTCAGCGGTGGTGCGGTTGTCGCCAGTCAGCATCACCAGCTTGAGCCCTTGCGCGCGAAGCTGGTTGAGCGCAGCCACAGTCGTCGGTTTGACCGGATCGGCGATGGCGAAGACGCCGGCGAGCCTATTGTCGATGGCGACATAGATTGCGGTGGCGCCATCGCGCCGCAGCGACTCGGCCTGCGCCTTGAGGCTGGACGCATCGATGCCCAATTCGCCCAGATAACGTTCAGCGCCGATCGCCACTTTGCGTCCAGCGACGACGCCGATGACGCCTTTGCCCGTCGGAGAATCGAATTCACTCGGTTCGGTCAAGGACAGGCCGCGTTCCTGTGCGGCGGTGACGATCGCAAGGCCGAGCGGATGCTCGCTGCGATTCTCCAGACTTGCCGCGAGTTGCAGCAAGTCCACGGGATCCTGGCCATCCATTGCGTGGATCGCCGTCACCGCCGGCTTGCCTTGCGTCAGCGTGCCGGTTTTGTCGAGCACAAGCGTATCGACCTTTTCGAACCGCTCGAGGGCCTCAGCATTCTTGATCAGTATGCCGGCACGCGCGCCGCGCCCAACGCCCTGCATGATCGACATGGGCGTAGCTAGCCCCAGCGCACACGGACAGGCGATGATCAGCACCGAAACCGCCGCGATCAGGCCGTAGGAAAGCGCGGGCGACGGGCCAAGCGCCCACCAAGCAAAGAAGGCGATCAAAGCAACGCCGATGACGGCCGGCACAAACCAGCCTGACACCTGATCGGCCAGACGCTGAATTGGCGCGCGCGACCGTTGGGCCTCGGCCACCATCTGCACGATGCGCGAGAGCATCGTGTCGGCCCCGACGCGGTCGGCTTCAATCACGAGCGCGCCTGTCTGATTGAGAGTGCCGCCAATGACGCGGGCCCCGCTCTCACGCGTCACCGGCCTCGATTCGCCTGTCACCATAGATTCGTCGATCGAAGAGCGCCCATCGATCACAACAGCATCGACTGGGATCTTCTCACCGGGACGCACGCGCAAGCGGTCGCCCACGACGATCTGATCGAGCGAGACCTCTTCTTCGGCGCCGTCGCGCAGGCGCCGCGCCGTCTTGGGCGCAAGATCAAGCAGCGCCCGGATGGCCCCGCCCGTGCGCTCGCGCGCCCGCAGTTCGAGCACTTGTCCCAGCAAGACGAGAACGGTGATGACCGCGGCCGCTTCGAAATAGACCGCGACCAGGCCGTGCGCGTCGCGAAACGCCGCCGGAAACAGCGCCGGCGCGAAGAGCGCAACGACGCTGTAGAGCCACGCGACGCCCGTGCCCAACGCGATCAAGGTGAACATGTTGAGATTGCGCGACCGGAGCGAGGCCCAGCCGCGTTCGAAGAAGGGCCAGCCGCCCCACAGCACTACAGGCGTCGCCAACAGACATTGGATCCAACCGTTGAAGCCTGGCGCCACGAAGCGATCCACGCCGAGCAGATGGCGGCCCATCTCAAGGCCGAGCACCGGCAAAGCCAGCGCCGCGCCAATCCAGAAGCGGCGCGTCATGTCGGCAAGTTCCGGATTGGGTCCCGCCTCTGCGCTCGGCATCATCGGCTCAAGCGCCATGCCGCAGATTGGGCATGAGCCTGGACCGTCGCGCACGATTTCGGGGTGCATCGGGCATGTCCATTTCGAGCCCGCTGGAACTGTGGCTGGATCGACGGCGGGCGCACCGTGGGGCGCATGACATGAAGCGCCATCGTGTGCGGCGGCCGGTTTCGCGCACTCGCCGGCGGTCTTTGCGTATTTCGCGGGATCAGCTTCGAACTTGGCCTTGCAGCCAGCGCTACAGAACAGCACCTCTTGGCCTGCGTGCTTGAGCCGATGCAGCGTATCAGGCTTAGGCGTCATGCCGCAGACGGGATCGCGCGACGCGCTATCGGCGCCTGCATGGCTCTTAGGATCGTGGCTGTGGTCGTGGGTATTCATAGCTGACTAACGCGAGCGCTCGCGCTCCTGGTTTGACTTGAAAAGCAATCTGCACCTTCCCACAATAGGAAGGTCAACGGGGAAGATTCACGAGCGAATTCCAAATGAACATCAGCATGGCCGCCGAGCAATCGGGCGTATCGGCGAAGATGATCCGTTATTATGAGAGCATAGGCCTCATTGAAGCGGCCGACCGTCGCGACAACGGCTATCGCGACTATGGCGACACGGAAGTCGCGATGCTCCAGTTCGTCCGGCGGACCAGGGATTTGGGTTTCTCGCTTGACGAGGTCGCCTCGTTGCTGACGCTTTGGCGCAACCGGCGCCGGTCCTCGCGCGAGGTGCGCCGCCTTGCTGAAAAGCACCTGGCCGACATCGACGCCCGCATAGCGGACATGCGAGCGGTGTCGCGGACGCTGAAGCGGCTCGTCCATGCCTGCCACGGCGACGACCGTCCCGAGTGCCCGATCCTTGACGACCTTGCCGCCACGCCGGTGACGACCACGACCAAACACACACGCAAGCCGAGGCGGGCTAGGAAGGCGAAATGAAGTCTCGCAGTCGCTCATGCAGCCCGGCCTCCAATGCCTTGATTTCCGTTTGCACGGCCTTTGCGTAGTGAACGCGCATATTGATCAGTCGGTC
>JADLHI010000380.1 GCA_020848895.1 Hyphomonadaceae bacterium | reverse complement strand
CTATCCCGGGATTTCGATGACCGCTTTCGCATATGGTCTGCCGCAATGAAGGACGGCCTGACCCATATCCGCATCCGCGGCGCCCGCGAGCACAACCTCAAGGGCGTGAACGTCGATATTCCGCGCAATGAGCTGGTGGTTATCACCGGCTTGAGCGGCAGCGGCAAATCCTCGCTCGCCTTCGACACAATCTATGCAGAAGGCCAGCGGCGCTATGTGGAGTCGCTCTCGGCGTACGCGCGTCAGTTCTTGGAGCTGATGCAAAAGCCGGACGTCGATTCTATCGAAGGCCTCTCGCCCGCGATTTCGATTGAGCAGAAGACAACGTCACGCAATCCGCGCTCCACCGTCGGCACCGTAACCGAAATTTACGATTACATGCGCCTCCTCTGGGCGCGCGTCGGCATTCCGTATTCGCCCGCGACCGGCCAGCCCATCGCCGCGATGCAAGTCAGCGAAATGGTCGATCGCATCATGGCGCTGCCCGAAGGCACGCGCCTCTATTTGCTCGCGCCAGTCGTGCGCGATCGCAAGGGCGAATACAAAAAGGAAATGGCTGAGTACCTGAAGAAGGGCTACCAGCGCGCCAAGATCGATGGCGAGTTCTATGAACTCAGCGAGCCGCCGACGCTCGACAAGAAATTCAAGCACGACATCGACATCGTCATCGACCGCATCGCCGTCAAAGCCGGCATCGAAACGCGTCTTGCGGATTCACTCGAACAGGCGCTGAAGCTCGCTGAAGGCATTGCATATGCGGAATTCGCCGAGAACATTTCTTCCCCCGCACGCGGGGGAAGTGGCCGCGCCGAAGGCGCGGTCGAAGGGGGCGCGGCGCACCGCCCCCTCAGTCACGCTTCGCGTGACAGCTCCCCCGCAAGCGGGGGAGCAAAGAAGGGCGAGCGCATCATCTTCTCGCAGAAGTTCGCGTGCCCCGTCTCCGGCTTCACCATCCCGGAAATCGAGCCGCGCCTCTTCTCCTTCAACAATCCAGCCGGCGCCTGCCCCGCCTGCGACGGCCTCGGCGTGCAACTCAAGTTCGACGCCGACATGGTCGTGCCCGATCACGATAAAACGCTGAAAGATGGCGCCGTCGCGCCCTGGGCCAAAGGCCCATCGCCGCTCTACGCGCAAACCCTCGAAGCGCTCGCCAAGCACTTCAAAGCCAAGATCACCGCGCCGTGGAAAGAACTGCCGAAGGAGCTCCGCAACGCCATCCTTCACGGCACCAAGGACCCGATCAAATTCGTCTATGACGATGGCGTCCGCCGCTACGAGACGACAAAGAATTTCGAAGGCGTGCTCCCGAACCTCGAGCGCCGCTGGAAGGAAACCGATTCCACCTGGGTGCGCGAAGATCTCGAACGCTACCAATCCGAAGCGCCGTGCCCGACCTGCGAAGGCAAGCGCCTGAAGCCTGAAGCGCTCGCTGTGAAAGTCGCGATGACTGACATCGCGACCGCCTCCACCATGTCGATCCGCAACGCCCGCGATTGGTTCGGCGCTCTCAACGATCAACTGACGCCGAAGCAAAAGGAAATCGCCGTCCGCATCCTTAAAGAGATCAACGACCGCCTCCGCTTCCTTGTCGATGTCGGCCTCGACTATCTCTCGCTCGGCCGCAATTCCGGCACGCTCAGCGGCGGCGAAAGCCAGCGCATTCGCTTGGCGTCGCAAATCGGCTCCGGCCTCACCGGCGTGCTCTACGTTCTCGATGAACCCAGCATCGGCCTCCACCAGCGCGACAACACGCGTTTGCTCGAAACGCTGATCCGCCTGCGCGATCTCGGCAATTCAGTGCTCGTGGTCGAACACGACGAAGAAGCCATCCTCACCGCCGACCACGTTATCGACATGGGACCGGCGGCCGGCATCCACGGTGGCAACATCATCGCCGAAGGCACGCCCGATCAGATTCAGAAGAACAAGAACTCGATCACCGGCGATTATCTCACCGGCCGCCGCGAAATCGCGATCCCCGAAAAGCGCCGGCGCATCACCAAGCGCGTCATCCGCGTGCGCGGCGCGCGCGGCAACAATCTACAGAATATCGACGCCGACATTCCGCTTGGCACATTCACCTGCGTCACTGGCGTCAGCGGCGGCGGCAAATCCACGCTCGTTGTCGAAACCCTCTACAAAGCCGTCGCCCGCCAATGGCATGGCGCCGGCGATTTGCCGGCCGAGCACGACAGAATCGAAGGCCTCGAACACATCGACAAGATCATCGACATCGATCAGTCGCCGATTGGCCGCACGCCGCGCTCCAACCCGGCCACCTACACTGGCGCCTTCACGCCGATCCGCGATTGGTACGCGGGTCTGCCCGAATCCAAAGCCCGCGGCTACGGCCCCGGCCGCTTCTCGTTCAACGTCAAAGGCGGCCGCTGCGAAGCGTGCCAAGGCGATGGCGTCATCAAGATCGAGATGCACTTCCTGCCGGACGTCTACGTCACCTGCGATACCTGCAAGGGCAAGCGCTACAATCGCGAGACGCTGGAAATCCTCTACAAGGGCAAATCGATCTCCGACGTGCTCGACATGACGGTCGAAGAAGGCGCCAACCTCTTTAACGCCGTCCCGAGCATTCGCGATAAACTTGAAACACTAAAGCGCGTCGGCCTTGGCTACGTGCATATCGGCCAGCAAGCGACGACGCTCTCCGGCGGCGAAGCCCAGCGCGTGAAGCTCTCGAAGGAACTCAGCAAACGCGCCACCGGCCGCACGCTCTACATCCTCGATGAACCCACCACCGGCCTTCACTTCGAAGACACCAAGAAGCTCCTCGAAGTGCTTCACGAACTGGTCGACAACGGCAACACCGTCCTCGTCATCGAGCACAATCTCGACGTCATCAAAACCGCCGACTGGATCCTAGATCTCGGTCCCGAAGGCGGCGACGGCGGCGGCAAGATGGTGGCGGTCGGTACGCCCGAAGATGTGGCGAAAGTCAAAGCCAGCCACACCGGCCGCTATCTCGCTGAAGCCCTAAAGCGCCACACCGAACGCGGCGCCGCGCAAAAGCCGAAACTCAAGGCGGCAGCGGCGGAAGTCGCGGCGCCGAAAGCAACAAAGCGAAACGGCAAGAAGACCGCGACGGGCTAACAGGACAGCGCGCCTTCAGGCCCGCATTGTTTCTTTCCGATACGTTTGCGCAAAGAAGCGGGTTGAAGACCCGCGCTCCAAACCACGCCTCAACTCGCCGCCGGCGCATCCGCGTCCGGCTCAGCGTTCGCGGCCAACGTGTAAGCATTGACGCCAAACCAGGCCAAACGCACCACGCACGACAGCACAAACGACACCACAACGTAACCGATCAGAACGCCCGCAATCAGCGGCGAGGCAAACACCTCGCCCAGCCGCGCGAGCATGGTGCGCGCGTCGCCAACGTGCACGCCTTCGGCCATGACGGGATACATCGCTTGCGTCACCGGCACGCGCACCAGCGCCTGCAAGACAAAGCCGATGGCGATGTAGGCGGCCAGAAGGACGAAGAACGCGCCGAGCAAATCCCAAAACCGCCCGCGCGTCGCTCCCCATGCGGAAAAGAACGCAAACTTGCCGCGCGCGACGCTCATCGCCGCCGCCGGCGACAGCCGCGTCGCCACCCAGAGCAAAAGCGCGATTAAACCAAGCGGCGCGATCGCGCCCAGCACCATCATCACAATCCGCAACGCCGGGACCGCCCCGTTCACCCCGATCAGGACGCCGTAAAACGCGCCCACCGCCACGCAGAACCCGATCCACAGCACGAACCACAGCACGTACGTCACGAATACCCGCGCCGTATCGCCGTTCAGCGAAAGCCCAAGCACGCCGCCGGTTTCGCCGCGCACCATCCAGCGCAGGCACGCCGCCTCATAGACGGCCATCCAAGCCAACGTCGCTAGGATATAGACGCCATACCAAGGCGCGACCGCCAAGATCATGTCGCGCGACGGCTGCGGCGGCGAACCGCCCTCGCTCGCTGCTCGGAAGACGCTGGCGTACCAGTTGACCAATCCAGAGAGCGCAGGCCAAGCCGCCGCGACAAACGCCGCACCAATCAGGCACACGCCGATCAGATAGCCGATGGTCGCGCCCGTGAGGACGAAGCGGCGCTCCCGGCGTCGAAACGCATAAAGCCCCGCTTGAACCGCGGAAAACTCCGCCATCTCAGGCGCCGCCG
>JADLHI010000379.1 GCA_020848895.1 Hyphomonadaceae bacterium | reverse complement strand
GCGCCGCTGTTCGAACGCTTCGGCAAGATTGACGGCCTGGCCGCCTGCGCCGGCGCCTTGGGTTCGCTCACGCCCGCGCACCAAGCCACGCCTTCCGTGATGGACGAAACCATCCTCGTCAATTTTCTCGCCAATCAGCGCCTCATCCGCGCACTGCACCCGCTGTTGCGCGAGTCCGATGCGGGCCGCGCCGTGTTCCTCACCTCGGGAGCTTCGAAAAGTCCGCGCGCCTATTGGGCGCCGTACGCAGCTTCGAAGGCCGCGCTCGACGCGCTGGTGATTTCGTGGGCGGCGGAGATCGGCAACGTCACGCCCATGCGCGCCAACCTCTTCAACCCGGGGCCCACGCGCACATCCATGCGCGCCAAGGCATTCCCCGGCGAAGATCCGATGACGCTGCCGACGCCTGAAGACGTCGCGCCTGAGGTCGTGAAGATGCTGCAGCCCAGCTACACCGAGAATGGCGCGTGGGTGCAGTTCGAACGCTGAGCTACGACGCGATCATCATCGGCGGGGGCGCGGCCGGTCTCTACTGCGCTCTGCACGCTGGCCGGCGCGGCAAGCGCGTTCTGGTGATTGAGCACAATACGGAAGTCGGCGCGAAGATTCTGATCTCCGGCGGAGGACGCTGCAACTTCACTAATTTGGGCGTGTCGCCCGAACGCTTCATTTCCGCCAATCCGCATTTCGCGCGCTCGGCGCTGGCGCGCCACACGCAGCATGACTTCATCGCCCTCATCGAAAAGCACGGCATTCCGTACTACGAAAAGACCCTGGGTCAGCTCTTCTGCGAAGGCGCGCGTTCATCGCGGCGGATTGTGCAGATGTTGCTGGATGAATGCGCCGCCGCTGGTGTGGCGATCCGCATTGCTTGCCAAGTCAAAGAGATCACGCACGCAGGCCAATTTCGGGTCGAGACGAGTCAGGGTCCGTTCGAAAGCGGCGCGCTTGTTGTCGCGACCGGCGGCTTAGCCATACCGAAGCTTGGCGCCACCGGTTTTGCCTTCGATGTGGCCAAGCAATTCAATATCCCCGTTATCGAAACGCGACCAGCGCTTGTGCCGCTGACGTTTGGCGAAGCTGATCTCGCCTGGATGAAACCGCTCAGCGGCGTCTCGGCGGACGTCACGGCGCGTACGGGCAAGGCCGCTTTTCGCGAAGCGGCGCTGTTCACGCATCGCGGACTCTCCGGTCCGTCCATTCTGCAAATCTCGTCCTACTGGAATCCCGGCGAGACCATCGAGATCGACTGGCTGCCAGATGCGGCGCCGGACGTGCTCGCCCAACGCAAGCGCGAGCGGCCCAAGGCGCAACTGAAAACCGTCGTCGCCGAATTGCTCTCCGATCGCATTACGGCGGCATTGAGCGGCGCGCTGCCCGCAGGCGCGATCGGCGACATGAAGGATGCGGCGCTCGTCGAAGCTGCGCAGAGGCTAAAGACCTGGCCGCTTACGCCCATTGGCACCGAAGGTTACGCCAAGGCTGAAGTCATGGCCGGCGGCATCGACACCAACGCGCTCTCGCAACAGAGCATGGAAGCGCGCACCGTGCCCGGCCTCTATTTCATCGGCGAAGCCGTGGACGTCACCGGCTGGCTCGGCGGCTACAATTTCCAGTGGGCCTGGTCGAGCGGCTGGGCCGCGGCGCAGGCGCTCTAGCGCCGCTGCGCCGCCCACGCGATCGGAATGCCGACAAGCACCGTATGGGTGAAGAGCGTGCCGGGGATCATCCATGGATAATGCGGGTCCCAACGCGGGCGCACGTCGCTGAAGGAATCGCGCAGGCGCGGTGCGATTTCGCTTAGGCCCGCAAACTGCCCCGTCGCCGCCGCCGAGAGCGGCGCGACGACGTAGTTCATCGCGACATAAAGGATGAGGCCGTAGATGAAGCCCCACAGCACCCATTTCTGGTTCAGCACCGCAAAGCGTTGCGCGGCGAGTACATAGGCAGCCGCCATCAACGTCGCGATCAGGAAATGCGAACCGAGGCCGAGCATCGCCGAATTCCAACCGCCCGCGCGCGATGCGTCACGCCCGATCCAGCCGGCCGCCACCGATTGCAGCACTTCTTGCGGCGTCATCTGGTAGCTCAGCGGGCCGTAGATCACGAACGCATAGACGATATCGAGCGCGCCCGCGATCAGGCCGCCAAGCAAGATTGCCCCAAGAATTCGCATGTCCGCCTCCGGCGCCTAGCGTCACGTAAACGCTGGCGCAGCACCGCGCTAGCGGAATGCGATCAGTGAATTTGCGCACGATGGAGCGCGCCGGCGGTCCATATTTAGCTTTCGTCGTCCGCGTACGGGTTTTTCCCGGCCTTCACGATCAAGCGGATCGGCGCTGCATGAAGATCGAATGCGTCGCGCATCGCGTTCACGAGGTAGCGTTTGTAGCTCTCGGGTAGCTCCTCCGCGCGCGAGCAGATCAGCACGAACGTTGGCGGGCGGGCTTTGATTTGCGTGAGGTAGCGCGGCTTGATGCGCTTGCCGCCGACAGCCGGCGGCGGGTGACGCGCGATGGTGGCGTAGAGCCACTCGTTCAAGTCCTTGGTCTTGACGCGCGCCGTCCAGTCCTCGTGCGCCTCTTCGACAGCGCGCATGAGGCGATCGAGGCCGACGCCAGATTGCGCCGCCACCGTCACCAACGGCGCGCCCCGCGCCTGCGGCAAGCTCTCGCGGGCGACAAGTTTCAGTTCTTCGAAATGCGCCTTTGTGTCTTCGATCGTGTCCCACTTGGCGAGGCAAAACACGAGCGCGCGCCCTTCGCGCACGACGAGATCGGCGATTGAGAGGTCCTGTTTCTCGAACGCCTCATTAGCGTCCATCACCAGCACGCAAATATCAGCGAACTTCAGCGCGTGCAGCGAGTCGCCGACCGACATTCGCTCGAGCTTGGCTTGCACCTTCGCCTTTTTGCGCATGCCCGCGGTGTCAACGAGCCGGTATTTCTTGCCGCGCCATTCCCAATCGATCGAAATGGAATCGCGCGTGATGCCCGCTTCGGGGCCAACCAGCAGACGATCTTCGCCAATCAACGCATTGACCAAGGTCGACTTGCCGGCGTTCGGACGGCCGATAATCGCGATGTTGATCGGCCGTTGAGACTTCGCGGCGGCTTCGCCGTCGTCCTTGGTCTCGTGCGCGGCGATAGCGGCGTAGAGTTCGGACATGCCTTCGCCATGCTCGGCCGAGAGCGCGATAGGTTCGCCCAGCCCCAATGAATAGGCCTCCGTCAAACCGACATCGCCAGCGCGGCCTTCCACCTTATTGGCGGCAAGCACGACGGGCTTGTCCGCGCGACGCAGCAAGGCGGCAAACGATTCATCCAGCGGCAGCACGCCGGCGCGGGCGTCGATCAGGAACAAAATTACGTCCGCATCGCGGATCGCGATCTCGGTTTGCTGGCGCATGCGCGATTCCAGAGACGCGTCGGTGGCGTCTTCGAAACCCGCGGTATCGATCAGAACAAAATCGAGATCGCCGAGGCGCCCCTTCGCCTCGCGCCGATCGCGCGTGACGCCGGGCGTGTCATCGACGATCGCGAGCTTCTTGCCCGCGAGCCGATTGAACAAGGTCGACTTACCAACGTTGGGCCGCCCGACGATCGCGAGCTTGATCGTCATGGCTGCACACGATCACCGCAGGACGACGAGACGCGCTTCGTCGGTCACGATGTAGATTTGATCGTTCGCGGCGATCGGCGGGATGAACACTGGCTGGCCGACATCGGCGCTCGCCAATGTCTGGCCGTTCGACGGCGAGACGGCGACGACATCGCCTTCTGAATTGGCGAGCACGAGACGGCCGCCGATCATGATCGGCCCGGTCCACGAGACACGGCCCTTGCGCTCGCCCTCGTCGCGATAGCGGCGCAGCTGCTGAACCCAATAGACGTTGCCGGTGCGGCGGTCGAACGCCGCCAATTCACCATCGGTGCTGATGGCGTAAAGCACATCGCCGGCAACCCATGGCGTTTGCGTCGACGCGAAAGTGCGCGCCCAAATGCGCTGACCGCTGCGCAGATCGATCGCGGCCAGGATGCCCGAGTGGCTTGCCGCATAAGCAGCGCCGCCGTCGATGACCGGACGGCCAGCGATGTCGTTGATCGCGGAGAGCGAGTTGATGTTGCCGGCGCGCGAGAGCGAGTCCGACCAGAGGCGCCGCCCGTTTGCCGCGAGCAGCGCCACCAGTTCGCCGGAGGCGAACGGCGCCACCACGGTTTCGCCATCAACGCCAACGCTCGGCGCAGACAGAATGCGCGCCGGTTCGGCGATGGCTTGGTAGGTCCAGGTCACTTCGCCCGTGGCGCCATCGAACGCGAGCAATTCGCTGTCGTTGGTGATGGCGTAGATGCGGTCGTTGGCGAACGTCGGCGCCGATTGGAACGGCGCATTCGCCTGCGCGCGCCAGATTTCGGCGCCGCTGCCGGCGTCGAGCGCAACGACAAAGCCGAAGCCGGTGGTCACATAGACGCGGCCCGCGCCAATGGCGAGACCGCCGCCGCGCGCGACACGATCGCGGCCCGCTTCAGGGCGCACACGCTCTTCCCAGATACGATGGCCGTCGCGCGCGTCGATGGCGTGCACGCGGTGATCGGCGTCGAGGAAATAAAGCGTGCCGTTCGAGATCACCGGCGGCGATGCGATCTGGGCGCGGTTGTTCGATCCGGCGCCCAGATTGGCGTGCCAAGCGCGTTCGAGAATGGCCGCGCCGGTGGACTGCGGCGGCGCGTTATCGGCGGCGCCACCGGGCTGGCTCCAGTCGGTGACCGAAACCGCGGGCGGCACGGTGATCGTGCGCGACGCATATTCAGCGCTGGGCGTCAGCGCTTCCTCGCTCGAGAGGATCGATTGGCGGCCATCCTGCGGCGCGGTTTGCGCGGGCGCATCGCCGCCATCGAACGGGTTCAGCGCTCCGCCAATGCGGCTCACGGTCGAGCACGCCGACAACGCGGTGACGGCCGCGATGAGGGCGATGGGACGCAAAGGTTTCATGGAGTTTCTCCTTCGGATGGCGCAGGCGCTGCTGCGCCGTCCGCGGGTGTTTGTTCTGCTGCCGGCGCCGGGCCGAGGACGCTCAGCGCAACGCGCGCGCGCTGGCGCAACGCATCGGGTGCGCCCAGCGCAAGGACGAGTTGATCGAAAGTCTGGCGCGCAAGGGCGGTGTCGCCTGCCTCCCACGCTTCCACCGCCAGCAATTCCTTGGCGAGATAGGAGACGCCGGTATTCGACGCGATCAGCGGATTGAGCCGCGTGCGCAGGGCTGCGAAGTCTTGCGTGTCGGCGGCGATGTACGCGGCGCGGATTTGCGCGCTCTCGCGCATGATCTGGTCGGGCGCGATCTCGGCGGCGGAGTCAAAGCCCGCGACAGCGCCTTCAAGATCGCCTTCCTGCACCAAGATCGCGGCGTGCTCCATGCGCGCCATTGTACGATAGATGCGCGGGCCTTCATTCGAGAGCCGCTCGAACTCCGTCTTCGCGCCGGCAAGATTGCCGGACGCAAACATCTCCTGCGCCGCCGCATATTGCTCGGCATGACGGCGCGAAGCATCGAGCGAATACTGTTTCCAGATTTGCCAGCCGCCGATCACCAGAAGAAGCGCAACGAAGGCGCCCAGTACGTAAGGGCCATATCTGCGCGCGAGCGTGACCGCCTGTTCGCGGCGTAGCCCCTCGTCCACTTCATTGACAAAACTATCGGTTTCGTTGGTCACACGCCGTTCCTGACCGCATGGGCCGGAAAGGCCCGTCCCCCTAAAATCGGCGGCAAGCTAGCCGCGCTCGCCGTCCCCGGCAACGCGCGGGCGCCGCGCCTTTCCGCCGCCCAGGGCATAGGTCTCGGCTGCGGCAGGAAAACGGCGGGCGCGGACGTCGGCAGCGTAGTTTGCCGCCGCTTTTGCGATCTCCGCCTTCAGATTGGCGTACCGGCGAACAAATTTCGGGGTCCAATCGAAAAGGCCCAGAAGATCGTCCGTGACCAGGATTTGGCCATCGCACTGCGCCGAGGCGCCGATGCCGATGGTCGGCGCCTTTACCGCGGCGGTTATTTCGGGAGCGAGTGTTTCGTCCACACCCTCGACCACGATGGCGAACGCGCCAGCGGCGTCGGCGGCGCGGGCCTCGGCCAACACCTGGGCGCGCTCTTCCTTGGTGCGGCCCTTGGCGCGGAATTTTCCGTCCACGTTTACCGCCTGCGGGCGCAGGCCAACGTGGCCCATGACCGGAATGCCGCGCTGCACCAAATACGCGATGGTCTCGCCAACATAAGTGCCGGCTTCGACCTTTACCGCCTGCGCGCCGGTTTCCTTCAGAATGCGCGTTGCATTAGCGAAAGCCTGCTCGGCGCTGGCCTCGTACGAGCCGAACGGCATGTCCACGACCACGAGCGCGCGCTTCGATCCACGCATCACCGCCTGACCGTGCATGATCATCATATCGAGCGTTACGCCCACCGTGTTCGGCATGCCGTGGACGACCATGCCGACGCTGTCGCCCACCAATAACACGTCGCAATGCTCGTCCAGGATTTCCGCCACCGGCGCCGTGTAGGCGGTCAAGCAGACGATCGGATCGCCGCCCTTGCGGGCGCGGATTTCGGGGGCGCTCTGACGGCGGATTGGCGCTTCGACATGACGGGACATAGGGGCCTCGCTCTTGGCGTTGCGTCATAGCCTTTGCTGCACTGCGGCGCCAGCACCCAGCCCAGATACGCGAAAGGCGGCCCTGGCGAGCCGCCTTTGCCTGAGGCGTGGGAAAATCGCTTAGTCGCGGCTCGCGCGGATGGCGACGGCGCCGCCGGCCAGAGCTGCGGCGAACATCAGAACCAGCGTCAAGCCAACGCCCATCGACTGAATGAAATTCTGAGCCGACGCGCCGACATCCGGCGCGGTGCTCACGGCCGCATGTGCGCGGGCCACTTCCAGGCCCAGCGAGGCCATGATTTCCTGGCTGATCGGGCCGAACGCGCCGACCATCGAATAGACGCCCCAAGACACCGCGGCCAAGCCGATCATCATCGCGCCGTACTGCACGTAGCTGCGCACTTTCATGCTCTCTTCGCGGTGCGCCACGGCCTGCGTGACATTCACCACGAACCCGTCATCCGCGGGTTCATGAGCCTCCGCGAAGGAGCGCTTCAACAGAGCGTCGAAGTCGGTCATGAGTCTGGGTCCAATAGCCGTCTAAGTTTGTCTGTCCCCCTTAGTACGTGTGATTTCACGGTGCCGAGGGGAAGACCCGTGATTTCGACTATCTCTGAGTGGCTGAGCCCTTCTCCGTGGTTCAGCGTCACACAAAGTCTCTCAGCATCGCTCAATCTGGCAAGAGCCTTTTCCAGATCGAGTTTCGCTCCGGCCGCGGCTTCCGGGGTGGAGTCCTCCGACGCGAGCGGTGATGCGTCAGTGATCTCCTCGAACACGGCCTTCTGGCGTCGTTTGGCCATCAGGAACGTGGTGACCGCAATTCTCCTAAACCAACCCGGAAACGCCGCTGGGGTTTCCAAGTCTCTCAATCTATCCCACGCCTTGATGAACGCCTCTTGAGCAAGATCATCAGCTTCAGCGTGGCTCTGGCACATCCTCCTCAGCAAGGCCCGGGCCCATCCCTGGCGGCGTTTGACCAATTCCCCGAAGGCTGCCTGGTCCTTGGCCTGGGCTGCGATAATCAGCGCAGCTTCCGTGGCCTCCGCCAGTTTGGTGAACCCCCGAGACGCCACCGATGATCACTCAGTCGTCCTTCCGTTGGGTCGCGAAATCGACCAGCGCCAAAAGCACAAACGCCGCGCCCAAGGCGCCCAGAATAGCGGCCGGGATCATCATGCCAAAGAACGCTTCCTCAGCTCCTGAAATCTGGGAAATGGCATAGCCGCCACCGACGAAGCCACCCGCCAGCGCCAGCAGGACGATGCCGCTCGCGAGGCTGGAGCGCGCTTTGTCGCGGGGCTTCTTCTGGCCCTCGGTCAGGACCTTCATGAGCGAAGGATCCAGCGTCTGGCCCTTTTCCAGCGCCTGCGCGATCAGATGATGCGCCGACTGGCGCGTTCGCTCGCGCAAGTAGATGGGAACAAGGATAATTGCGGCCAAAAAGCCAAAGAAAACAAAGAAGAAGATGATGCCTTCATCCATCGCAGGTATGCTCCATAGCCCGGGGTCTTATGCCCCTTTTGCGTATAGATGCGCTGAAGCGTCGGCTTGGATGCAGGCGCTCAGCGGACCGTCGCAGGCGCTAAACGTTGTGTCATGCGTCGGGCCATCGCCACCAGGGCGAAAATCGCCGCCGCACCCAAAATACCGCCCTCGGCGTCGGCCCAATGGGCGCTGGTCCAGCCCGCCACGGCGAGCGCGAGGCAGGCCAATACCGCAGCCATGGCGCCCCAACGGAGCATCGAGGCGGCGGTCGCGGCCTTGAACCGAGCCTCTTCGGCGGCGCGGATCACCGCCAGGGTGAACGAGGGATCGCGCGCCGGAGCGGCGCTGGCGCCCAAAGCGGCGGCGAGACGGG
>JADLHI010000378.1 GCA_020848895.1 Hyphomonadaceae bacterium | reverse complement strand
TCGACCACCTCAAGCTCCACCAGTTCGCACATCCGTCTGATTTGCCGCTTGCGTCCTTCGTTCAGGATGAAGCGGATGCGCCACGGCTCCACCACGTCGATCTGCGCCGGCTTCAGCTTCCGTCCGTCCAACTCCAGCCCATGCCGCAGCAGCGCCAGCTTGCGATCGTTGATCTGCCCGCGCACGCCGACGAGATATTCCTTATCGAGCTTCGAGTCTTCGCCAATCGCCGCCTTCGCCAACACGCCGTCTTCGCTCAGCAACAACAGCCCGCGCGAATCCTGATCGAGCCGCCCAAGCGGCGCCAAGCTCGTGCGCGATGTCGGCATCGGATCGGCGCGGCCGATCAGATTTGCTTTCGTCAGCAACCGCGCCGCCGGCACTTGGTCGCCTTCCGGCTGCGATGAGACGAACCCAATCGGCTTGTTGATCGCGACGCTAATCTTCGCCGGCGCGCCGCGCGCGTCTGCGACCTCGATCGTCTGCCCGCGTTCGATCTTGCGTCCAGGCTCAGCCACCACCGCGCCGTTAATGCTCACCAGACCATTCGCGATCAGCTCTTCCGCCTCGCGCCGCGAGCATACGCCTTCGCTGGCGAGCCATTTATTGACCCGCTGCGGTTCCGCGCCGTCATAGGTTTTGCGCCACGCCATCGACGCTTGTTAGCCGCACGAATAGCTCACCTGCAATGCGCGCAGACGCCCAACTGCACGCGGCTGGATCTGATGCTCGTCGGTCATGCACGCCAATTGGCGATAAAGCTCGATTGAGCGCGCTCGCTCCTCGGGCGAACCGTCGCGCAGCAAATCCGCCAGGTTCGACATCGATGGCGCGTGGTTCTGCCGCGCGGCGCGATCATAGAGCGCTTTTGCTTCGGCAACGTTGCGCGGCGCGCCCACGCCATCGCGGTAGAGCGTCGCCAGCATGTGCAGCGCCTCAGGCTGATTGGCCTCAGCCGCGCGCTGCAAGAAGGGGATCGCCGCCGTGGGATCTTGCGGGCCGGCAGGGCTATCGCGCAGCCAACGTGCGTAGAAGAATTGCGCCCTGGGATCGCCGCGTTCCGCTGCCGCCAGCCATAACCGCCCAGCTTCAGCCTGCGACTCTCGATCGCCCGGCAGCGTCGCCGCATAGTCGATCTGCGCCGCCGTGAATCCCGCGTCCGCCGCTTGCCGCAGGCGCGCATTCGCGGTCGCATCATCGATGCCCGCATGCGGCGCCGTGCGCCGCAGCTGCCACGAAAGATAAAGCGCCGCCGCGTTGTTCTGCGCAGCCGCGAGATCGCATTGCTCTCGCGCCGCTGTCGGGCTCGGCAGGAAGCCGCCCGTGCCTGCCATATGTCCTAAGCACGCCAACGTCTGCGCATCCGCGTCGCCCGCCGCCGCGCGCGTCTCGATCTGCTGCGCCAAGGTCTCATCAATGCGCGCCGCCACCTCGCGCCAGGGCGTCCGTTCAAGCGCTGCGGAAGTGAGCGCCGGGGCGGGCGCGCTTGTCGGCGTCGCCGCTGCTTGCGCCTGTTGTGTCGAAAACTGGAACGACGCCATCGAAAGCTCGCCCGAGCGTATAAGGTTGATCACGCGCCCGGCGCCAAGTCCAAGCACAAACAGCGCCGTCACGGCGGCCGCAAAGACGCCCAAAGTCTTCAGCTGTTTTTCGCCGCCGCTCTCACGGCGCTTCAGCAACGCCGACCGCGTCACAGCCAGCACACTCGGCAACGCCGCAACATTCGCTTTCGTAGGCGAGAGCTTATCGACCTCGACAATGAGCGCCTGAAACCGCGTTTTGAACGCCGTCCGATCGCGCAGCGCCAAATCCACGCGTGGCGCGGAGCGAAACGGCGCCGGCGTCGTGTCCGTCGCGAGTTCCGCGCTCACCAGCTTCTTCCGCTCGTGCGCCAGCGCCGCCAGCATCGCCAACTCCGCCGTGGGCGCTCCGCGCGACCACAGACCGATGACGCATTTCGCATCATCCACCAGCTTTGCGATTTCAGCTTCCGCAGGCGCGCCAGCAGCGGCGTCGAAGCCCAAGCTCTTCAACGCCTGCGCAAGACCGCCCGCTTGCGCATCAGCGTCTGGCGCCGCAGCAATAAAAACTTCCGCCATACGTCTCCCGCTGAACCCAGTAGAGCCGAAGCGGACGCAGGAGCGTCAAGCGAAGAGAAGAAACATTGCTGCGTCTTAAGCCGCCGCGCTCAGCGCGGCGCCGGCGCAGGCAGCGCCTCCGGTCCGCCGGCGGCGAAGAACATCACGATCATCAGCGCGTAGCAGGCCATTGATGCTCTAAACATCGTCGCGATGATCTTCCGCTGCGGCTCGCCCTCAGGCGGGCAACCACGGCCGCTCATGAATTGTCGCCATCGCGCCCAGCCATCGGCCGGAGTCTGCGCGGGCGGCATCGGGTAACGTTGCAAGAACGCCAGCATCATCACCCAGGCCGCCACCATTAGCCCGAAGCCGCCAATCAGGAACAGAAATACAAAACCCAGCAGCATAACGGGTTCCCTCAAAGCGCGGCTATCGAATGATCTCGGCGCCGATGAACAACATCACCAGCCCCCACAAGGCAAACCATGCCACCGATTGCAGCGTGTAAAACCCGAGCAATCTGGCGCTCGCTTCCCTTGCGAAGATCCCGGCGCCGCCAATCACACCAAGAAGCAGCATCACAAAAGCGATGAACTTGAGCGCATCCAACGGCGCGCGTCCCTGCGTCAATTGAATTGACACCAAGGTCACGACGAACAGGCAAAGGCCCGCGGTCCAAGCCGGCGAAAGCGCCTTCGCTCGAACCGACATGAGATAAAAAATCCGCCCCATAATGCCCATGATGGATAGCGCGACGATCACCGAAGGTCCGCGATCGGGCGGCAAGTGAAACGGCAAAGCTGAGATGATTGCCTGCCCGATGCGATCGAAGAATCCAAGAAACGAGGCGAAGAATTCTCGCCAGCGGATCAAGTCGCTCGCAAGGCTCGCTGCCCCAATCGCGGTGAAGATCGAGGAAATTCCGACGCCGAGGTCGATGCGGGCGGTGGGGGCTGAAGAATCCTCCGCCCGTGCAAACACTTTGCGATCTTCGCCTTCCTCGACCCCTGTGCCCCACCACATGAAAGCGAGATTAGCGATCAGAACCCCGCCGCCGAGAACCTGCAGGCCGTACCGGACAAATCCGGGTTCGAACAATCGCGACGACAACATTATCGCAATGCCGACGACATTGAGGGCAATGGAAATCCTGTCCTGGTTCTTGGTCATGAATCCTCTCTAGCGGCGGTCATGACCACCTTTGCTCACCCGGTGGCTCGGAGCCTGCCGAGGTTTGCGGCTACCGCCAAGTGCCCGTCGTCAACAAAGTCTCGACGCCTTGTCGGGAAGGCGGCTAGGCGTTCGTCCTTCGCTTATGAGGCCCTATCCGATGCTCTACGCCATCCTTTGCTACAATGACGAAGCTGCCGTGTTTTCCTGGGCCAAGGAAGAAGACGCCGCCGTCATGGGCCGGCTCTTGCTCTGAGCCGGTTCGTCCTAGGTACAGACGCGAAGCAAGGAAGCTCATAATGTCCCAACACGAACTGGTTCTTGACCTCGAACTCGACGCGCCGGCCGACAAACTCTATCGCTGCTACACCGATCCGAAGCTGCTGCAGCAATGGTTCGCGCCGAAGCCATGGACGATTAAAAGCACCGACATCGATTTCCGCCCCGGCGGCAAATTCAATTTCGTCATGGCCTCGCCCGAGGGCCAAGAATATCCCAACAGCGGCATCGTCCTCGCCGTTGAGCCGAACAAGCGCATCGTCACCACCGACGCGGTCAACCCAACGACGTATGAACCCGCCGGCCCGTTCATGATCGCGGAAATTACCTTCCAAGATCTCGGAAACGGCAAGACCAAATACCGCGCCGTCGCCCGTCATTGGACCGAAGAGACCAAAGAGCAGCACAAGCAGATGGGCTTCCACGAGGGCTGGAGCCAAACCGCGCGCCAACTCGAAGCATTGGCAAAAACGATCTGACGCATAGGCCGAAGCCGCCGTTGGCGCCCAACGCGAGCGGCGGCTGCGGCCCACGCGGCCCAACAGGCTTTTGTCCTTGCGGCGCCCGCTAACGCGGCGATAAACGAACCGGGAACAGACAAACGCGCGCTGGCGCCCCGGACGTATCGATGAGACTGCAAGCCAGATTTATCCAATTGCCGCTGAAGTACGACGCTGAGCGCCTCGCCAAGGAGGTGCTCGCGTTCAGCGAAGATTGCTGGCTGCCGCACCCGCAGCGT
>JADLHI010000377.1 GCA_020848895.1 Hyphomonadaceae bacterium | reverse complement strand
GTGCGCCGCGTCTCGGTCTTCGCCGCTTCATCCTCGCCGTTCAGCAACGGCTTGATGAATTCCAGATACCAATCGCAATAGACGTTCCAAACGAACTTATAGAGCGCGCCGGCCGCTTCATTGAAGCGTCGCGCCTCCAGTTCGCGCGTCACCGCAGCCGCCGCCTTTGCGGTTTCGCCGACGATCCATTTGTTGACCGTCTGCTCCGGCGAGCGTGGATCGTATTCGTCCCACACCGCGCACTCGTTCATCTGCGCGAAGCGGGCGGCGTTCCAGAGCTTGGTGCCGAAATTGCGATAGCCCTCGATGCGCTGTTCGCTGAGTTTGATGTCACGGCCCTGCGCCGCCATCGCCGCCAATGTGAAGCGCAGCGCATCGGCGCCGAACTTATCGATGAGGTCGAGCGGGTCCATGGTGTTGCCCTTGGACTTCGACATCTTCTGGCCCTTGGCGTCGCGCACCAGGGCGTGGATGTAGACTTCGTGAAAGGGCGCCTCCTTCATGAAGTGCAGCCCCAGCATCATCATCCGCGCGACCCAGAAGAAGATGATGTCGTGCGCGGTGACGAGCGTTGAGGTCGGATAGAATTTCTTCAGCTCCGGCGTCTTCTCCGGCCAGCCCAGCGTCGAGAAAGGCCAGAGGCCAGAGCTGAACCACGTGTCCAGCACGTCCTCATCTTGGCGCAATTCCACGGCTTTGCCGTAGTGCTTCTTCGCCGCGCTCCCCGCCGTATCCTCGCTCGCTTCCACGAACACATGCCCATCCGGCCCGTACCAAGCCGGAATGCGATGGCCCCACCAAAGCTGACGCGAGACGCACCACGGCTCGATGTTGCGCATCCATTGATAGTAAGTCTTCGTCCAGGCTTCCGGCACGAACTTGGTCTTGCCGGTTTCAACAGCCGCAATGGCGCTCTTCGCCAGTTCGCCGGCGTTCACGTACCACTGGTCCGTCAGCATTGGCTCGATGACGACGTTCGAGCGGTCGCCGAAAGGCTGTTGGATTTTCTTGTCTTCGACGCGATCGAGCAGGCCAAGCGCCTCGATGTCCTCAACCACTCGCTTGCGCGCTTCGAAGCGATCCAGCCCGCGATACTTCGCCGGCACGTGTTCGGCGTCGGCCATCCGGCCCTTTGTATCCATCAGGATGTACATCGCCAGATTGTGCGCGCGCGCGACCTTGTAGTCGTTGAAGTCGTGCGCGCCGGTGATCTTCACCGCGCCTGAACCGAAGTCGGGGTCAGGGTATTCATCCGCGATGATCGGGATGTAGCGATCCGCCAGCGGCAGCAGCACGCGCTTGCCGACGATCGGTGCGTAGCGCGTGTCGCTGGGATGCACGGCCACCGCGCCATCGCCCAGCATCGTCTCGGGCCGGGTTGTCGCGATGGCGATGTAGTTGCGGGTTTCCCATTCCGTCGGCTTGCCTTCTTCGTCGTAGGCAATCGGGAACTCATAGCTCTCGCCGTTTTCGAGCGGATACTTGAAGTGCCAGAAGTGGCCGTTCACTTCGCGGTTCTCGACTTCAAGATCGGAGATCGCGGTTTCGAAGTGCGGGTCCCAGTTCACCAGGCGCTTATCTTTATAGATCAGTCCTTCCTTGTAGAGCTGAACGAACACCTTCAGCACCGCCTGCGAAAGACCTTCATCCATGGTGAAGCGCTCGCGCGACCAGTCGCACGAGGCGCCGAGACGGCGCAGCTGATTCATGATCATGCCGCCGGACTCTTCCTTCCACGCCCAGACGCGCTTCAGGAATTCTTCACGGCCGAGCGAGCGGCGATCTTCGTTGCCGCCGGCTTCGGCGAGCTTGCGCTCGACCACCATTTGCGTGGCGATGCCGGCGTGATCGGTGCCCGGCTGCCAGAGCACGCTCTTGCCGCGCAAGCGCTCGAAGCGGACGAGCACGTCTTGCAGCGTGTTGTTGAGCGCATGCCCAATATGCAGCGAGCCGGTGACGTTCGGCGGCGGAATGACGATGCAGAACGGGTCCGCCTTGGGATCGTTCTTCGGCTTGAACGCGCCGCTTTCTTCCCAGGCCTTGGACCAATGGGGTTCGACTTGCTTTGGATTGAACGTCGTCTCGATCATTTCCGAGGATATAGCAGGGCCAAGGCGCCCCGCGCGAGATGCGTTCTCGCAGGCGCGAATTGCATCTCACGCTTCCCGGACGCAGCCCCTGCGAAAGCAGGGGGTGCGATCCGGGACCCAGGGGCAACATGCTGTGCTTTGTCGGCCCCTGGGTCCCGGCTCTCCACTTCGCTCCGGCCGGGAAGCGTGTGGTGATTGCTCAGACCAAACGCAAAGCGCCCCGGCTTTCACCGGGGCGCTTCGTTTGTTCTGTGCCTAAGCTGCCTAGCGCGACATGCGGGCGATGCGTTCGAGTTCCGCTTCGACGCGCGCTTCGACGATGGCGGCCAGGTTCTGATCCAGCCAGTCCTTCAGCATCGGCTTCAGCAATTCGCGGACGACGCCTTCGACCGTTTGGCCTGCCGTGTCGGCGATACGGAGCGAACCGGCGAGGCGCGCGAGCGAGCCGGCGGCGGCGGCTGTCGTCGGCTTCGACAGGATCGAGTCAATCTGCGGCTCAGCAACGACGGTGCGCGGCTGCGGCGCGGTGGCGACTTCAGGCACGTAAGCTACCTCTTGAGCTACGGCCTCTTCGACCGCTTCGAATACGATGTCGTCGTCCGGTGTTGGCGGCGCGACGTGCTGGACCGGCGCGGGCGGCGGCGCATCGGTTTGCGTGAGGTCGAGCACAGGCGCTGCATTTGGCGTCTGCTCTTCTTCGGAAATGATCCGGCGGATCGACGCCAGAATTTCCTCCATTGAAGGTTCGGCCTGTTGGTCTTGAAGCGCCATTTCCAGCCCCGCGGAATTTCGCAAACGAGTCGCTTGCGACTCAAAGGTTATTGATGCGGCCGATTCGGGTCCACCTGAGCGTCGCTGTTCGTGCACACGCGCAGGCGACTCGCATCGCCCTCTTCCGCGCATGCTGTCGTCGATGAAATAAGGGAACGTTAATGTGCGCGTTTAGCGCGCCATTGTTGCGCTTTCAGAACGCGAAGCTCGGCGGCTTTGCGAGGCCCGGCACAACCGGCGGCGCGGCGTCGAATGCGGAACGGTAAGCCGTTGCATCTGCTGCGCGCGTGTAAATGCGCGCGGAGCCGGCGGCGCCCTGGCGCACGATCACGCCGAGACGCCC
>JADLHI010000376.1 GCA_020848895.1 Hyphomonadaceae bacterium | reverse complement strand
TACGCGCAAATGCAGCGCATGCTCGCACGCAAGGATTCCTAATGGCTCACCACGTTTTCATCACCGGCGGCGGCACCGGCATTGGTCTCGCTACCGCCCGCGCGCTCGCACCCAGCGGCGCACGCTTCACGCTCGTGGGCCGCGACGGCGCGCGCGCCGCAAGCGCGGCTGAAGAGTTTGAAAACGCTCAGGGCCTCTCGTGCGACGTCGCGGACGAAGCCTCGGTAGCCGCCGCCTTCGCCAGCGCGCGCGACCGCTACGGTCCGATCAACATTCTGATCAACAACGCCGGCATAACCCCCTCCGCGCCGCTCGACCGCATGGATCTCGCCATGTGGAATCAAACGCTCGCCATCAATCTCACCGGCGCCTTCCTCTGCTCGCGGGCCGCGATCACCGACATGTACGCCAACAAATGGGGCCGCATCGTCAACGTCGCCTCGATCGCCGGCCTCCAGGGCGGCGCCTACATCTCCGCTTATTGCGCCTCCAAGCACGGCTTGATCGGCATGACGCGCGCGCTGGCGAAAGAGTGCGCCAAGAAGGGCGTCACCGTGAACGCCATTTGCCCCGGCTACGTCGAAACCGACATCATCACCCGCGCCGCCGAAAACATCGCCAGCAAAACCAAGCTCAGCGAAGACGAAGCCAAAGCCTCGCTCTATGCCAAGAATCCGCAAGGCCGCTTGATCACCGCCGACGAAGTCGCCAGCGCCATCGCCTGGCTCTGCAGCGACGGCGCAGCGGCGACAAACGGCGCCGCGATTCCGATGTCTGGCGGTGAGGTTTAGTGGACACGCTTGGCTATTGGCAGGTTGGAGCGCGCGCCTCCGGCGCGCATGCGGGGCGGAGCCCCGCGCTCCAGCTTTCAAAGGTCCGCGCAAATGGCTGACACGCACGACTCCGTCCGCCTCTCACTCCGGCTCCTCACCACCAGCCGCCTGATCGAGCGTGAGGTGGACGCGCTCATGCGCGCCAAATTCGACTCGACCATCGCCCGCTTCGACTTTCTTTCGGCGCTCGATCGCCATGGCGCGCTTACGCTCGGCGAAGTCTCGCAATATCTGCTCGTCTCCAACGGCAACGTTACGCAATTGCGAACGCGCCTCTCGGCCGACGGCCTTATCGAAACCGAAGCGGACGAAACCGACCGCCGCATTCAACGCGTGCGGTTGACGTGCAAGGGAGAAGTCGTATTCAAGCACATGGCCAAAGCGCACAGGCGTTGCGTGGACGCGCTGCTGCGCGATCTCACACAAGCTGACAAGAACGCGCTGTCGCGGCTCCTCGATGCGCTCAGAGCATCGTTGCGCCGCAAGCTGACGAAGGGAGCGGCGCCGTGATCAACGATGCCTGGAAAAGCGCCGACTATCAGGCTGAGCATTTTCTGTGGTCAGTGCGCGATCGCGTCGGCGTCATTACGCTGAACCGCCCGGAACGGAAAAATCCGCTAACATTCGAGAGCTACGCCGAACTGCGCGATCTCTTCCGTCGCCTCTCCTACGCTGACGATTGCCGCGCCGTTGTCATCACCGGCGCCGGCGGCAATTTCTGCTCCGGCGGCGATGTGCACGACATCATCGCGCCGCTCACCAGGATGACGATGCCAGAACTCATGCGCTTCACGCGCATGACCGGAGACCTCGTCAAAGCCATGCGCGCCTGCCCGCAACCGATCGTCGCCGCGATAGAAGGCGTCTGCGCCGGCGCCGGCGCCATCGTCGCGATGGCGAGCGACATCCGCTACGCCTCCGCCAACGCGAAAACGGCGTTTCTCTTCACCCGCGTCGGCCTCGCCGGCTGCGATATGGGCGCGTGCGCAATCCTGCCGCGCATCATCGGCCACGGGCGCGCCAGCGAATTGCTCTACACTGGCCGCAGCATGAGCGCTGAAGAAGGCGAACGCTGGGGCTTCTTCAACAAGCTCACCGAAACGCCGCTCGCCGAAGCGCAAACATTCGCGGCAAGTCTCGCCACCGGCCCCGCCTTCGGGCATTCCATGACCAAGAACCAACTCAACATGGAATGGAACATGAGTCTCGAACAGGCGATCGAGGCCGAAGCGCAAGCGCAAGCCATCTGCATGCAGTCCAAGGACTTCGAGCGCGCCTACGTCGCCTTCGCGTCAAAGCAAAAGCCGGTGTTCGAGGGCGACTGATGAGCGCGTACGCCGACACCTTCGTCCGCGACAACCTCCCGCCGCGCGATCAATGGCCGGAGTTAAGCTTCACGCTGCCGGAGCTGCAGTTTCCGGCGCATTACAATGCGAGCAGCATTCTCGACTCGGCAATCGCCAACGATCATGGCGCGCGCAGCGCCGTTCTATTCTCATCGGATACAGTCACCTACGATGCGCTCCTCGCGGAAGCATCTCGCATCGCACACGTACTGACGCACGATTTCGACCTCGTTCCAGGCAATCGTGTACTCATCCACGCATCCAACACGCGGCTTTCAATGGCGGTGTGGTGGGGCGTCTGGCGCGCCGGCGGCGTAGCGGTCGGCACAATGCCGATGCTTCGTCCGCACGAACTGGCGGTGATCCTCAACAAGGCGCAGATTTCGCACGCCATCGTCGATGCACATCGCATCGCCGAACTCGAACAGGCGCGTCCCGATGCGCCTACATTGAAGCACATCATCTCGACCGACGAACTCGGCCATCGCATGGCGCACGCGCCCGCTCAATACGCCGCCATCGCCACGGCTAGCGACGATCCCGCGCTGATCGCGTTCACCTCCGGCACCACCGGCAAGCCGAAGGGGTGCGTGCATTTTCATCGTGACATCGCGGCGATGGCGGAGACGTTCTCGCGTCACGTGCTGCGGCCGGCATCCGCCGATGTCTTCATCGGCACGCCGCCGCTGGCCTTCACCTTCGGTCTCGGCGCCGGCGTCATCTTCCCGGCGCGCGTCGGCGCCGCCACTGCGATCTGCCCCAAGCCCGGCTTCGACGTCCTCGTCGACACCATCGCCCAGCACCAAGCCACGACGCTCTTCACCTCGCCCACTGGCTACCGCGCACTGATGAAGCAGGACAAGAGCAAGCTTGCTTCGCTTCACACCTGCATCTCCGCCGGCGAACACTTGCCGCGCGCGACCAGCGATCAGTGGTTCGAGCACACCGGCATCCGCATCATCGACGGCATCGGCTCGACCGAGATGATTCACATCTTCGTCTCCGCGCGTGGCGACGACATTCGCCCCGGCGCAACCGGCAAAGCCGTGCCCGG
>JADLHI010000375.1 GCA_020848895.1 Hyphomonadaceae bacterium | reverse complement strand
TACGCTCAGACGCGCAACCCGCCCTATTACGCAATCATTCCCGGCTCGATCAAGACACTCTCACTCCGCGAAGGCGCAGCAGCGCGCTTGCGCGACGTGAACGCACGTCTCGCGGAAGCCGATCTCGAACTCTTCGTCTTTGACGCTTGGCGCCCGCAAGCGGTGCAAGCCTTCTTTCACGATCGCTGGCTGCCGGCGGAGTTGCGTCAGCGCAAACCTGAACTCAGTGACGAAGCGCTCGCCGCAGAAGTGCAGAACTATTGGGCGGCGCCGAGCACCGGCGCTGACGGACCATCGCCGCATTCCACAGGCGGCGCGGTTGATCTCACCATTCGCTGGCGCGGCGGCGATCCGTTGTGGATGGGATCGCTGTTCGACGACGCCTCGCCGCTTGCGCACACGGACCGCTTCGAGGCGGAGACGAACGAGCAGGCGTTTTCGTTCTCCAACGAAGAGGCGCGCGCCAACCGGCGGTTGCTGTACTGGCTGATGATCGACGCTGGTTTCGCTTCCAATCCGTCCGAGTGGTGGCACTTCTCGTTTGGCGACCAGATGTGGGCGAAGCTCCGAAACGAACCTGAAGCCCTCTATGCCGGCGCGGAAGCGCCCTGAATCGTGGCGCCGGAGCCACGTCACGGGCCGCTGTCATTAAAGTTCAGCAAAAGCTTTCGACTCGCCCCGCTCCCCGCGTAAAGGGAGCCGATCAAGCGACGGGGCCGCTCCGATGAAACTCTTGTCCGGCAATTCAAACAATCCGCTCGCCAAGGCGATCGCGGAACATCTCGATACGCCGCTCGCGCAAGCGGAGTTCAAGCGCTTCAAGGACAACGAGATCTTCGTCGAAATTCAGGAAAATGTCCGCGGCGAGGACGTGTTCATCCTGCAATCGACATCGTACCCCGCAAACGATCATTTGATGGAATTGCTGATCGGGATCGACGCGCTTCGCCGCGCTTCGGCCCGCCGCATCACGGCCGTGATCCCCTATTACGGCTATGGCCGCCAGGACCGCAAAGTCGGCGGCCGCACGCCGATCTCGGCGAAACTGGTCGCGAACTTGATCACCACCGCCGGCGCCAATCGCGTGCTGACGCTCGAACTGCACGCCGGCCAGATCCAGGGCTTCTTCGACATCCCGACGGACAACCTGTTCTCGACGCCGGTGCTTGAGCGCGACATCCGCGAGAACTGCAAAGACACCACCAAGTTGATGATCGTCTCCCCGGACGTCGGCGGCGTCGTGCGCGCGCGCGCGCTGGCGAACCGCCTCGGCGCCGACCTTGCGATCGTCGACAAGCGGCGCGAGAAGGCTGGCGTCAGTGAAGTCATGCATATCATTGGCGATGTGTCGGGCCGCGAGTGCATCCTGGTTGACGACATCGTCGATAGCGGCGGTACGCTTTGCAATGCTGCCGAAGCGCTGCTGAAAGAGAAGGCGAAGTCCGTTTCGGCTTATATCACCCACGGCGTGCTCTCGAACGGCGCGGTGAAGCGCGTTGACGACAGCATGCTTAAGGAGCTGGTGGTCACCAATTCGATCGACCCCAATGGCCGCAAGCACAAGAGCGGCAAAATCCGCGAAATCTCTGTCGCGGCGCTGATTGGCGACGCCATTTGGCGCATCGCCAACGAGCAGAGCGTCAGTTCGCTGTTTGAATAACGGGCGTTAAGCACGCGAAGAAATTGGCAAACAGCCAATAACCGCGCCCAAAGACCACATTTTTCCGCATGTAGTACAAACTACACGCACGTTAACAACGTTGATGGAACCGATCCTTAAGCGCGTTTGGCGTTTACTCGCCGGCAAAGGATTTCAATTCCATGCGCCGCGTTCTCTCCTTCCGCCGTAACCGCGATGGCAATGTCGCCATGATGTGGGCGCTGATGGGCACTGCGCTCATCGGTCTCCTGGGCCTCACCATCGACTTCACGCGCGCCGTCATGGTGAAGACAGAATTGCAGAGCGCAGCCGATGCCGCCGTGCTCGCAGCCGCGCGTCAGCCCGCGAACGTATCCATGGCCGACCGGACCGCGAGCGCGCGCGCGTTCTTCGATTCCGAAGCGCCCTCCTATGCGTCCAGCGCGACCGTCACGCTGACCGATATCGGCAATAACGGCTATCGCCTGCGCGCCACCGCGCCGATGGCGACAAGCCTCGCGCGCCTCGTCACCAATCAGGATTGGACGGTGGGCGTCAATTCCGAGGCGGTGCGCGGCGGCATGAATCTCGAAGTCGCGCTCGTGCTCGACACCACCGGCTCGATGTCAGGCCAGCGCATCAGCGACTTGCGCAATTCCGCTGGCGACCTTGTCGATCTGATCGTGCAAACGCAGCAGACGCCGTACTATTCCAAGATGGCGCTTGTGACGTGGGCGATGGGCGTCAACGTCGGCCCTTACGCCACCGACGCGCGCGGCGCGATCACGCCCGGCCGCAGCATCAGCGCCGCCGCTTGGGCGAACGGCGCGGGGCGCGCGGTCAGCGCGGCAACCAAAGCCAACCCCGCCGTCTTCACCTCGAACGCCCACGGCTTCGCAAATGGCGATGTTGTGTGGCTCGCCGGGATCACCGGCAGCGGCGCCTGGGCGACCAACCTCAACGGCCGCTGGTACACGGTGCTGAACGCGGCGGCGAACACGTTCCAATTGCGCAATTCGAGCGGCACAGTCGTCAGCACCTCTTCGTACAGCGGCAGCTATCCGGGCGGCGCCACGGTTACGCGTTGCCTCGAAGCCGCGTGCCAAGTGCGCGTGACCTCGAACGGACACGGCCTTGCCAATAACGATTGGGTCTGGATCCAGGGCGTCAACGGCATGACGCAGATCAACTCGACGACGGATACGGCCTGGCAGGTCGCCAACGTCGCCGCCAACGCTTATACGCTCGTCGGTTCGGTTGGCCCGAACTACAGCGCGTACACCAGCAGCGGCACCGGCTATTGCACGGCCTCGGGTTGCCAATACTTCCGCTTCACCAACGCGTCGAACGCGATCCGCATCCTGCAGATCAGCAATTGCGTCTCGGAGCGGGTCGGCGGTCAAGCCACGACAGATGCGGCCCCGAGCACGGCTTTCGTCGGCCTGAACTATGCCTCCACAAGCAATGCGTGCGATGCGACCACTGGCATTATCCCGCTGACGACGGACACCAACGCGCTGCACAACCGCATCAATTCGCTGACGGCAACCGGGTCGACGGCAGGTCAGGTTGGCGCCGCGTGGGGCTGGTACATGGTCTCGCCGAACTGGGGCTATCTATGGCCGAGCGCCGCCAACCGCCCTGCGGCCTATGGCACGGCGGAGACACAAAAAATCGTCGTGCTGATGACCGACGGCGCATTCAACTCGCCCTATTGCAACGGCGTCATCGCCCGCGATGCACTGAGCGGCTCGGGATCGACGTCGGACCATATCAATTGCAACGCCACCAACGGCTCTTCGGCGTCGCAGACCATCGCCATCTGCAACGCCATGAAGCAGCGCAACATCATCGTCTACACGGTCGGCTTCCACATCGACAATGACGCGACGGCGCTCTCGGTGTTCCACCAATGCGCCACCGATGACTCGCACTTCTACCTCGCGGACGATCGCGTCACGCTGCAGAACGCCTTCCAGCAAATCGGGCAATCGATCTCGCAGCTTCGACTAACGCACTAGCCGCCGGCTTCGCACCGCCTATGACGGCGGCGCGAAGTGCCGTGCGCTGAAGTGATATTGTGGCTCGGCCATGGGGCCGGTCGCGGCGCTGGTGGTGATCGAGTAGCTTTCGCCCGAACACTGGCCCGGCGCGCTGGGCGTCGCGTTGTTGAACACCATCAACGTCGCATCCTCAAACTGCGAAGCGTCAAACACGCCGCCACGGCCGAGGGGGATGACTTCGATCTGGCCGTTGCGGCGGCCAAGACCGACCAGTTCGAGATTGGCGCCGCGCACCGAATATGTGCGCGGGGCCCGCACAGTCACCGAGACGTAGTTCGCACCGAGCTGCTCGATCCGGCCGCGCGGCGTCCACGTGCCATCGCGGCTGATCGTGCCGGCGCGATCGACGGTGCGGGTGAAACGCGGTGCGAGATCGTAGTCGCGCGCGAAGTTCTGCACGCGCCAGCGTTTCAGCGCCTCCGGGATCGATGTGCCGACGCTTTCGAGCGCGCGCGACATGGTCTCGAAGCCATCGTACTCGACCGCGTTCTCCCAGATGCGGACGATGAAGCGCTCGCCATAAACATCGGCCAGCGATTGCAGCAGCGTCCATTGCGAATAATTGAAGCCGGGCTGGTTGGTGGTCCAGCATGTGCCGGGCGATGCATAGTCGACTTCAACATAATCGGTGGCGTCTTGATCGACGCCGACGGTGACGGTCTCGGTCCATGACGCCGTCGATTCATAGAGCCAGTTCAGGCCCTCGATGGAATCGTAGCCGAACTGGACGACGTGATTGAACTCGTGCGTCGCGGTTGCGCGCATCAGGCTTTCCGGCGGCGCCTTCTTACCCATGCCGCGGAAATCGTTGTCGATGACGAAGACCGCCCGCGCGGCCGCGCGCTCACGCACGCCCGCGGTGTTGCGATTGTCGAACACCATTTCGACCGGCTTGGTATAGCCCATATTGCCATTGGCTTGACCGATATAGGCGCGGTAGCGCCCGTCGGGATCGCGGACGGGCGCGGCCCAGCCGATACGATCGACTTGCTCATGCAGCACAACTTCAAGCGCATCGGCGGTGGCGCGGGCGTACGCTTCGGTGGATGCATCGCGCCCTTCCAGCGTGTAGTGGACGCGGAAGTTCGGCGTTTCGATGATTTGCTCAGCGCCGCTCAGCGTGATCGAATTGTCCGCCAAGGCCTGCAGCGCGGTGGCGACAGAGCGATCCACCGAAGACAGCACCAAGCGGAAATCGCCGCTATTGTTCGAGGCCTGGTAACGCGAAACCTCGACGGTGTACGTGCCCGCGACCGCCGCCGTGTAAGCGAACGCCGAGTTCAGCGTGCCGTCGCCTCGGTCATCGTTGATCGCAACCGGATAATCGTCGGGATCGTTCAATGTCAGCACCGTGTCGAGATCGCCGGTTGTGGCTTCGCTGACCGCAAGCAAGGTCTGCCCGGCATCGAGGCGCACCGTGAACTCCCGCGTGGGTTGGGCGGCGCTCAGGCTACCTTCATGGCGCGCAATCTCGGTGCGCTCCACGGTCGCGAAATTGAACGGCGCGCGCGCACGCGGATCGAGCGCCAGTGAAAGCGCGAATTGCCCGTTGCCGGCAGCGTTATACGTGCTCGCCACCAGTTCAAAGTGACCGGCGGCGCCGGTCTGGAACACGATCTGCGAGTTCAGCGTGCCGTCGCCGCGGTCGTCGCTGGTGGCGACAATCGTGCCATGGCTGTCGAGCAGAGTCAGTGTGGTGTCGAGACCAGTGGTGAGCGCCAAAGTCGTCGCCACGAAGATGTCGTTGGCGGCAAGATCGACAGGGTAACGCGCCTCGGTGCGGCGGCGGTCGAGCGTGACGGTCTCGTTCAGGAGAACGCGGGCTTCGGCGGAAAGATCGGCGCCGGCGCCATAGGCGACATCGAGGTCGAATTGCCCGCGTGAACCGTTGAAACCGGTGACAATGACTGTGTAGCTGCCGGCCTCGCGCGCAACGTGGACGATGCGCGAAGTAAGGATCCCCGGCTGCACGTCATCGTTCATCGCAACGCGCCGCCCGTTCGGGCCGTTGAGTGTAAGCACGGTGTCGAGACCATCAACGGACGAGGTTGTGAGCGTAAGGACCTGCCCTGCCTCGACCTGAAGCGGAAACGACACGCGCGGCGCGCCGGAGGTCACTTCGCCGCTGAGATGCCGCGTTCCGGTTTGGCCCGCGGCGCTGCCAGCCATCAGCACAAGAGCAATGAATGCGATCCAACCGCGCACGAACACCCCCACGAAAGTCGGCCCCCGCCGACGACATCGCTATTAGACACATTTTCCGACCGGACAAAACGTCCGGCGACACCTGCCCGGTTGATGACGAATGCGGCCCCAGCGGCTACATGGCGATCCATGCGGAAATTGATGATCGCACTCGTCCTTGCCCTTTCCGCCTGCGCCATTGGCATATCGGAGGATGAGAACGACCGCTTTCCGACATCGAGCGCCTATCCACCGGGCACGATGGAGCGGATCACGTTCACGGCCGGCGTGCCTGAGCGTTGGCGGATTTCGGCGCTGCAGACGCCTGAGCGGCCGGCGGCGACGTGGAAGATCGTCATCATCACCGGTACGCCGTCGTGGAGCGAATATTGGGCGCCGACGATCGCAGGGGCAGCGCCGACGCGCGAGATGATTGTCGCCGACCGGCCCGGCTTCCGGACCTCGGAACCAGAGGACGCCGTGCGCGATCTGGCCAAGCAGGCCGACGCGCTCGCCCCCATGCTGCGCCATCGCGAGGATGAGCGGGTCCTGCTTGTCGGTCAGAGCTTCGGCGCGCCGGTCGCCGCGCTGATGGCGCAGCGCTATCCCGACCAGGTCGATGCGGTGGTCCTGGTTTCGGCCTTCTTCGGCGATCGAGGGCCGACGGCGCGGCGCCTGATAGGCGCTGGCAGTCTCTTTCACGGCATGCTGCCGCGAGACCTCAAGAACTCGATCAGCGAGATCACGGCCCAGCGGACCCAGCTGCCAGCGGTCTGGAGGGCGCTGCGGGGGCTGGAGCAGCCCGTCGTCTTCGTGCACGGCGGGGCCGATACCTTCGTGCCGCTGGCCGCCGAGCAACGCATCGCCGCCGAATACGGACGCACCCTGGTCGCCATCCCCGAGGGTGACCATTTCCTGAACGCCTGCTGCGTCCCGGCCCTGCTTGGAGCGTTCGAACGGGCCATTTCCGAGGCCGAGGGCCGGGAAGCGGCCCAGCCCCCGGCGACGCAACCCTCCGATCCGGTCCCGGCCGGCGGGCCTAGCTTGCGGTGAAGCCGCCCTTCCGCTAGAAGCCCCGCTTCCATTTTTCCCGGCGCCCCGGAATTTAAGGCTCGAAGGCCATGGCTGGCATTGTTCTGAACGTTGAAAAGCGCGAAAAAATCGGCAGCGGCGGCGCCCGCGCGACCCGCAATTCCGGCCTCATCCCGGGCGTCCTTTACGGCGGCAAGCGCGGCTCGATCCCGATTGAGATCAACGCCAAGGACGTCGAACTGGCAATCCGCTCCGGCAAGTTCCTCTCGCACATGGTTGAGCTCAACCACCAAGGCGAGAAGCAGCCGGTTATTCCGCGCGCCATCCAGTTTCACCCGGTGACGGACAAGCCGATCCACGTCGACCTTTATCGCGTTGAAGAAAACGCCGAGATCGCGATCGACGTCGTCGTGCACTTCAAGAACCACGAAGCTTCACCAGGCCTGAAGCGCGGCGGCGCGCTCAACGTCGTGCGCCACACGATCAAGCTGAAGTGCAAGGCCAACAAGATTCCGGAAGAGATCGTCATCGACCTCACCGGCCGCGACATCGGCGACTCGATCCACATCTCGTCGATCCAACT
>JADLHI010000374.1 GCA_020848895.1 Hyphomonadaceae bacterium | reverse complement strand
CTATGTACCAACGCGCCCGGCTTGGCGTGGGCTACCTCCCACAAGAGCCGTCGATTTTCCGTGGTCTGACCGTCGAACAGAACGTGATGTCTGTCGTCGAGTTGAGTGAGCGCTCTCACTCAAAGCGGCGCGAGATCGTGAACGGTCTGCTCGCCGAGTTGCGCGTCGACCACTTGAAAGATGCGCCCGCCTCCGCCCTCTCGGGCGGCGAACGGCGCCGGGTTGAAATCGCGCGGGCTCTGGCGACCAGGCCGTCCTTCATGCTGTTGGACGAGCCTTTCGCCGGTATCGACCCGCTCGCCATCAACGACATCCGAGAGCTGATCACGTTCCTGAAGGACCGCGGCCTCGGCATTCTGATCACTGACCACAATGTGCGCGAAACGCTGCAGATCGTGGATCGGGCTTCGATCATGTTCGACGGTGAAGTGTTGTTCGAGGGCACGCCCAACGAGGTGCTCTCGGACCGGACCGTACGCGAAAGGTATCTCGGCAAAGACTTCAACTAGACGGTGGCCCGCCCATGGCGATGACCCCCCGCCTAGAGATGCGCCAGGGCCAAGCCCTGGTGATGACGCCGCAATTGCAGCAGGCGATCAAGCTGCTGCAGCTTTCCAACGTCGAGCTTCAGGAATTCGTCGAAGGCGAGCTTGAGCGCAATCCGCTGCTCGAACGCGAAGAAAGCTCGACCGAAGCCAAGAGGCCCGAAGACGGCGGCGACGCGCAACAACTCGAGTTTGATAGCGGCATGGCGCCGGCGGAAGCTGCGCTCGATGTCAGTGTTGCAGACATTGCTCCCGATCTGAGCGCAAACGAGTTGGCGGAAGCTGGCGCCGCGCCAATGCAGGATTGGTCGAAATCCTCCTCCGGTAAAAGCTTTGACGACATGCCGGGCATTGAGGAAACGCTCGCCAGCGACAAGACGCTCGCCGAACATCTCGACGCGCAACTCACCGAAGCCGGCCTCTCCCCGATCGAGCGCATGATCGGCGGCGTGCTGATCGATGCCGTGGACGATTGGGGCTACATGCGCGCCGATGTGCTCGAAATCGCGCACCGCATCGGCGCGAGTGATGCTGACGTGCTGCGCGTGCTGCAAGTCATGCAGGGCTTTGAGCCCACCGGCGTGATGGCGCGCGACATTCCCGAATGCCTGACGCTGCAGCTGAAAGAACGCGGCCGCTTCGATCCGGCGATGGAAGCACTGATCGCCAATCTCGATCTCCTCGCCAAGGGCCACTTCGAACGCCTGATGACGCTCTGCGGCGTCGACCGCGAAGATCTCTCCGACATGATCGCCGAAGTGCGCGCGCTGACGCCTAAACCTGGCGCCGGCTTCGGCGGCGGCGCCGTGCAATCGGTCGCGCCCGACGTTTACGTCAAGCAATCGCCTGACGGCACGTGGCTCGTCGAACTCAACACCGACACCATGCCGCGCGTGCTGATGAACCAGCGCTATTACGCGACAGTTTCAAAAACCGCGAAGCGCGAAGAAGACAAGCAATTCCTCACCGAGTGCGCGGCGAACGCGTCCTGGTTAGTGAAGAGCTTGGATCAGCGCGCGAGGACGATCCTCAAAGTCGCGCGCGAGATCGTGCGCCAGCAGGATGGCTTCTTCGCGCACGGCGTCGCGCATCTGCGGCCTCTGAACTTGAAGACTGTCGCCGCCGCGATCGAGATGCACGAGTCGACCGTGAGCCGTGTCACCTCGAACAAATATCTCTCCTGCGCGCGCGGCGTGTTCGAGCTGAAATACTTCTTCACCGCCTCGATCAACGCCGCTGACGGCGGCGAGAGCCATTCCGCCGAAGCCGTGCGTCACCAGATCAAGGGCCTCATCGACGGCGAAACGCCGGTTGAGATTTTGAGCGACGATCGCATCGTCGAAATCCTGCGCGAAAAAGGCATCGACATCGCGCGGCGGACGGTGGCGAAATATCGCGAAAGCCTGCGTATCCCCAGCTCAGTGGAACGCAAGCGCAAGCTCGCGCACGGGCTTTAGGAGTGCGGCACGAGGCTAACGACGGCCACTTCTTCAGCCGGCTCCGGCCAACGATCTTGCCCTTCGAACAGCTCTCGTGCGGCCAAGTAGTGGCGCACCAATTCGTAATTTCGAGCCGGTGGAACGACCATCTTGGTGCGTGCTCGTATCTCAGGTGACGACACTATGTGGAGCATTTCCCAGCGTGTCCCCTCTTGAGCAGACGGATGCACCACAACGACTTTGGCTCTCTCCAACATCGAACGAACCAGTGGCTGCCATTCAGAATCGTCCGCCCAAATTCTCGCTATGTGCTTGTCAGCGAAGTTCTCGATAAATGGATCGCCAAGCGCCACGGTCGTATGTCCGAAGGTCGCGACCGTTCGCTCGACTTCCCTAGTTAGAGCATCAATCGAAAACGGGCGAAGGTAGAGCGAAAACGAGGGGTAGTTGGGCTCGTCAATTCGATCAATCAATCGTTGAGTCTTTATCACATGCCGAAGATGAGCGTAGGTTCGCCAGAGGCGCCGCCACATCCCTGCAGTTACCAGCGCATAGAGCGCGATCCCATAAGTAAAGCTGCCAATAAAAAACCAGAACCATACGCGCGGCGCGGCAAAAAGCTCGTCAACGGCTATTCTCGCCGCAGCATTGCCATCGAAGTACACGCCCTCATGAAAAGCGGAAGGCGTGCCGATGACGTGATAGAAAATCGGCCACACGAAAAGCACACCGATAAATCCAAGCGTCACAAATAGCAGCCGTGCTTCTTGATAGTTCGCGGACGATTCAAGCTGCGAGAGCTGGCGGCGAAACCCAAGGCCAGACTTACTCCGGGTCTCCGGCGAAGAGTTTGATGCCGACATGCTTCGAGTGACCCGCTGGTGATGCGCTCCTCAATCACCCGCATTATTTCATCAAACGCAAGTCACGATCGCTCCGTTCTATCCCTTCGCGCCCGCGGGCACGCGAGATTCAAACGGCTAGCTGCCCCGCCCGCGCAGCCGTCTCGGCTAGCGCGTCATTGGTCGCACGTGAATTGCCGTCCGCCCGGCTTTTCGCGGAAAGCGGAGACGGAGAGTTTTGATGAGCGAATACGCATCACGCCGGTCCCTGCTGAAGCAAGCCGCCGCCTTGGGCGCGGCGCTCGCTTTCGGCCAAAGCTGCGCACACACAGCCGCAACAGGCCCGCGCACGGAACGGCGCGATCTCTATCCTCAAGGCGTCGCCTCCGGCGATCCTGCGCCCGACAGCGTGATCTTGTGGACGCGCCGCGCGCCAGACGCAGGCGCAAGCGCGCACCGGCTCATGGTCGAAGTCGCCAGCGACGAAGCCTTCACGCGCATCGCCGCGCGCGGCGATGTTGAAGTGAGCGCGGCCACCGATTGGACCTGTCGCTTCCTCGCAGCAGGCCTGCGTCCCGCGCGCGAATACTGGTATCGTTTCGTCGACGAAGCCGGAAACACGAGCCGCGTCGGCCGCACGCTCACCGCGCCGACGGCTAACGACGATCGCCCGGTGAAGTTCGCTTTCGTCAGCTGCCAAGATCCCACCAACAGCGCACTCAACGCCTATCGGCGCATGATCTACGAGGACGTGCGCCGCCCACTTGAAGAACAGCTCAGCTTCGTGCTGCACCTGGGTGACTTCATCTACGAGATGATCCGCTATCCCGAGGACACGCCAGACGGCCTAGATCGCGGCCGGCGCTTGCGCGATGGCTTCCGTTACCCGACCGGCAAGAAAATACGGCGGTTCAACTACCCGGTCGACCTCGCCGACTATCGCGCCGCGTATAAAAATTTCCTCGCCGATCCCGATCTGCAAGATGCGCGCGCGCGTTGGCCGTTCGTGCCGGTGTGGGACAATCACGAATTCTCGTGGCAGGGCTATCAAAGCGCGGAGGTCGCATTCAACGAGGTGCACCCAAAGCAATCGCTGAAAGTCGCAGCCAGCCAAGCATGGTACGAATACCAGCCGGCGCGCGTCACCAAACCAGGCGCAGGCGATCCGTTCGAGGCGCCTGCTGTCACCGACGCGCCGCTCACCGAGCGCGACGCGCGCGGCGTCTATCAAGAACCTAACAACCTCATCGCCATTCGCGCGCTGCGCATCGAACGCGCGTTCCGTTTCGGCAAGAATGTCGACGTGATCCTGACTGACAATCGCTCGTTCCAATCTGCGCCAATCGACGGCTCAAACCTGCCTGGGCTGGATTTCGGCTTCATGCCGGAAACCGCCAACGATATCCTCGAAGCTGGCCGCGAATATCCAGGCGGCGCGCCCGCCACGATCCGCATCGGCGAAACCGAAGTCCCCAACCCACAAATCAATGAGCCGCCGCAGGCCTATCTCGGCATCGCGCAAATGGCCTGGTTCAAGGATCGCCTGCGCGCCGCGCAAGCGCCGTGGAAAATCTGGGGCCATTCGTTTGGCACGCTCACCTGGCGTAGCGATCCGCAAAATCTGCCGCCCGAATTCGCAGCGATGTGGCCAAGCACGGAATATGGGGATTACAGCCGCTCCTATGTGGTCGAGCACGCTGAAATTTTCGGCATGGTGCGCGATGAAGGCATCACGGGACTCACCACCGTCGTTGGCGACAAACATTCGTTCTGGGCCGGCTATCTAAGCGAGACGTTGCCGCCGCGTCGGTTCGAACCGGTGGGCCTCGAATTCGTCACCGGCTCAATCTCACAGGCGGGGGCCGCCGAGGTGCAGGCGCTGACGTTCCCGCGCGATAATCCGCTGCGGCCGTTCTATGTGCACGATCGCCCCGACGGCACGACCCAATGCGCGCTCAACACAACGCTCCTGCACGGCGTGCGCGCCGCGCTCGCACTGCGCGATACCGACGATCCGGCGCAAGCACGCGCCGCGCGCAATCCGGACAACGCGCCGCACCTCGCCTTCACCGATTTCGGCGGCTACGGCTATTCAACGGTGCGCGCGTCGCCGGATGAACTCGAAACAGAATTCGTGTGCATTCCGCCACCGCTTGAACGGGCCGAGACCGAAGACGGCGGCCCGCTCCGCTACCGCGCCATCCACCGCGTCTCGCGCTGGTCGCCAGGCGAGAGGCCGCAACTGCGGCAAGAAATTGTCGAAGGCGACGTCGGGACTTCGATCTGAACAACAGCTGCCGTCGCTCCTCAGGGCCACGGACCGACACGCCCTTGAGCCAAATCAAAGTCCGCGCCCGGCTTGCCTCTAGAACATTTTCTGTTATTGCGACTGACTTGCATTCGTAGCAGACGGCTGTCGCACCGGAATCTGGGGGCCAAGGGTATGAATTTGAAGACAATATTGCTGGCTGGCGGTGCGCTCGCGTGCCTCGGCGCGCCGGCTTTCGCGCAGACCAGCGAGGCTCAGGGTTCCGATGACGTCGAGGCCAGCGAGGATATCGTGGTCATCGGCCGCTACACAGTGGACGAGCAAATCGACACCGCGACGGGCCTGGGGCTCTCGGTGCGCGAAACCCCGCAATCGGTGACGGTCGTCACCCAACAGCGCATCACCGACCAGAACCTCGACACCATCGCCGACGTCGTCCGCAATACAGCCGGCGTGTCGATGACGGAGGTCGACGACGTTCGCAACATCTTCAACGCCCGCGGCTTCGAGATCACCAACTACCAGATCGATGGCGTGCCACTGTCGTGGAGCTTGGCCGGCGACGCCGCCGAGACGCTCGCCGATGTCTCGCTGTTCGAACGCGTCGAATTCGTGCGCGGCGCGACCGGACTTCTCACTGGCGCCGGCGATCCGTCCGCTTCGATCAACCTGGTGCGCAAACACGCCGATAGCGAGGTGTTCGAGGGCTACCTCTCGGCTTCGTTCGGCAGCTGGGAAAACCGGCAGATCGAGACTGATTTCGCCGGCCCGCTCTCGCCCAACGGCGCAATCCGCGGCCGCTTCGTCATCAAGTACGAAGACGGCGAGTCCTACATCGACCTGTTTGAGTTCGATAAGCTTGTCCTCTACGGCATCCTTGAAGCGGACCTCACCGAATCAACGACTCTTCGCGTCGGCGCCAGCGATCAAACGATCAATCCAAACGCGCCGTTGTGGGGCGCGCTGCCGACGTTCAACGACAACGGCAGCCTCACCGATTTGGCGCGATCGACGAGCACTTCGGCGAATTGGGCCTATTGGGACACGCAGAACACCAATTACTTCGCCAACCTCGTCCACGATTTCTCCAACGGCTGGCGTCTTTCGCTGAACTACAATCGTCTGATCAACGGCGCCGATGTCGAGCTGCTCTACCTTTACGGCACGATCAACGCGACAACTGGCGTCGGGCTCGCCACCTATCCCTACAAGAGCGATGGCGAAAGCGTTCAGGACAGCTTCGATATCCAGCTCCGGGGCGACTACTCGCTTTTCGGCCGCGATCACGAGTTCACTGTCGGCGCGCTGCACAGCACGCAGGAAGCGGACACCTACGCCTTCCCAGCAACCGGTCCGTTCGCATTTCTGCCGGCGACAAGCCTTTACACCTGGGATGGAAACTTCCCGCGTCCAACGTTCTCCGCGGTGGGCTCGCACGACCAAGCCATCGAGACCGAGCAAAGCGGCGTCTATGGCGCAACGCGCCTGAATTTGACGGATGCCTTCAAGATCATCGCCGGCGCACGGTTCTCATCGTGGGAGCGCACCGGCGCGGAGTACGGCGTCACGCAAAACTACTCCGCCGACGATGTGGTCATCCCCTATGTGGGCGCGCTCTATGATCTGACGCCGAACCATCGCCTCTATGCGAGCTATACCGAAATTTTCCAGCCGCAAAATCTGCGTGACGGAACCGGCGCGACGCTCGATCCGATCCTTGGCGAAGCCTTCGAGATCGGCTTGAAGAGTTCGTTCTTCGACGATGCGCTGCAAACCTCGATCGCGGTTTTCAGCATCCAGCAGGACGGCCTGGGCCAGCCGACGGGCGGCTCGGTTCCTGGCAGCGCACCGCCTGAGCCGGCTTATCGCGCTTCCGATGGTGCGACCAGCGAAGGCTTCGAAGTTGAAGTGCTCGGCCGCGTGAGCGAGAACTGGAATTTGAGCGTGGGCTACAGCCAGTTCGAAATCGAAGATGCAGCGGGCGCCGACGTCAACACCGATCAGCCACGCAAGAGCTTTACGCTCTTCACCACCTATAGCTTCGATGGTGCGCTGAACGGCCTTACGTTGGGCGGCGGCGTGAGCTGGCGGAGCTACGCTTATTCCAACGCGACCAATCCGGTCACGCTCGCGCCAACGCGGATCGAGCAGGATCAATACGCGCTCGTCAATCTCATGGCGCGCTACGACATCAACGACAATGTCTCGATCCAGGCCAACGTCGATAACGTGTTCGACGAGACCTATTACAGCCAGATTTCGTTCTTCAGCCAGTATCGCTACGGCGCGCCGCGCAATTACACACTAGCGCTGAAGTATCGATTCTAGGTCGCAATGCAGGACACGCTGCAGATCGCCGGCATAGCGGCGCAATCGGCGGGATTGCTGGTCCTGTTTCTGCATTGGCGCGCCAAACGCGGCCTCGGCGCCGTCACGCTCGTGCTTGGTTGGACGCTTGTGGCGCTGGGCGCGATCCCGTGGTTGCTCAGCGTTTCGCCTGAGCGCGGTCTTGCCATCGCGATGCTGGCGCCGATGGCGTCCGGGCTATTGCTTCTCGCTCCGGATGGTCTCTCGCGGCTCGGCAATGGAGCGAAGCCCAACAAGGAGCGCGGCGTCGACCCAGCACCTGCGCTTGAGCCGGAAGCGGCGACGCAGGGCCGCTTAAGCCGCAACGTTGCGCGCTGGATCGGCAGCGTGATCGCCGCGCCAGCGCTCGCGCTTGCGGCGGCGGCAGCGTGGCAGGCGTTTGTACCTGGCGCGATTGCCGACCGCGTGGCGTTCAGCATCCTTGTGCTGATGATCGTGTGGACGGCGGCGCTGCTTTGGCTTTTGTCGACGATGCGCCCGTGGATCGCCGCCGCACTCATCACGATCGCCGCGTTTGGACTCGGCGCCGGCGCCTATGCCTTTGTCACCGGCGGAGCGGCGTGATGGCGCAACCAATCTGGCCGCGCGTGCCGCCGAGTTTCGTGAAGGGCCAGCTGATCGCGCACAAATTGCTAGGCCTGACGCTCGCGGCGGTGATGTATCTGGTCTGCATCACCGGTGCGATCGCTGTCTTCTATGGCGAGTTCGAGCGCTGGGAGCAGCCAGGCGTTCCGGAAATGAGCTACGCATCTCCCGAGGCTGTCGGACGCGCCGTCGCTCACGCGCGGGCGCATATAGCGGAGAGCGGCGCAGCGCCTGCCGATGTCTATGTCATCACGCCAAGTGCGGAGATGCCGCGTCTCCTCATCGATTACGAAACCGACGTGCTGGCGTTCGATTCGAACGGCGCCTATGCCGGATCTGGCGCTCACGAACTGACGCATTTTCTGACGGAATTGCACTACGCCCTGCACCTGCCTTGGCAGATCGGCTTTATTACCGTTGGCATTTTGGGTGTGCTGCTCGTTGCGCTTATCGTCGGCGGCGCCCTCGCTTTGCCCCGCATGTTCCGGGACGCATTCACGTTGCGTCTCGATGGCGGACGACGCCTTTCACGAGTCGACATCCACAATCGGCTTGCTGTTTGGGGCCTGCCCTTTCATCTGCTGGTGGCGGCGTCTGGCGCTGTTATGGGCGTCGCGATGGTGGCGATCGCGGTCGCCGGACCCATGCTCTTCAAGGGCGACGCGGCGCGCGCCATGGCTGCGATTTACGGCGATCCCGCTGCGATCGCTGAACAGGCGCACCAGGGCGGCCCGCCGCCAACGAGCGTTGCGCCCGAGCCGCAAATCGTGGCGGCGCTGCATTCGCTTGCCCGCGAGCGGCCTGACAATCCACCGATCTACATGGCGCTCAATCAGTTCAACACGCCAAACGAGATCGCCTCGATCGGCGCGGGCCACGCGGACCGGCTGATCTACTCCGAGACGTATCGCTTCGATTCCAGCGGCGCGCTTATGAGCGCCGACGGCTATGCGGAAGGTGAAACTGGCCGCCAGATCATGGCTAGCATGTTCCGCATTCACGCTGGCGCCTTCGGCGGCATGACGGTGAAGTTGCTCTATCTGGCGCTCGGACTGGCGCTCTCGTTCATCTGCACGACCGGCGTCGACATCTGGCTCGCGAAATCCGCGGCGCGCGGCCGCTTCTACCCGCGGCTGCAGTCCACTTGGACTGCCTTTGTATGGGCGACGCCCGCCATGCTCGCGCTGGCCGGCGCACTGCATCTGATGTGGGGCGCGCCGCCCGTCACAGTGTTCTGGTCCGGGCTCTTGGCCCTAAGCCTGATGGGCGTTTGGACGCCCCAAACCATCGTCCATTGGCTGGCGCCGCTTTTGGCGGGGGTGATGGTGCTGACACTGCCCGCAGCGCACGCACTCCAGTTCGGCGCGAACGCCGCCGCTGCGGTGGCGCTCGCCATCAATCTGAGCTTCGTGGCCGTCGCGTGCGGTCTGATCGCGCTCGCTGTTCGCAATCGCTATCGCCGAGCCGCGACGCCTTCATTGGCCGAAACGCCGCCGCTGGCTGCTCCTCAGTAAGCGCCGCCGACCCAAATTCCTGCCTATTCCAGATTATTCCAGTTGTATTCAAGGCATTCCTGCCAATGACTGGGATCCATGAAATTCGGCGAGTACCTCAAGAACCGGCGTGCTGAACTGGGCTGGACACAGCCTGACGCGGCGACCAAAGCCGGCATCGAGCAATCCTATTTGTCGAAGCTTGAGACCGGAAAATCGTTTCCGTCCGAGGATGTCTATCAGCGGCTGGTCGATGCGTTCAGCCTCGACACCGAAGCGATGGTGGGGGCGCTCTACCCTGCCGAACTCGACCGCCTCCGCGAGATCGAAGCCGTCCGCAAACATCTGCTCCAACGCGAGCATGACACGCGCTCGATCACCCGCCGCTGGCTCTATGCCGGCCTCGGCGCACTGATCTTGGGCGGCGGCCTCGTTGGCCTCGCACAAGTCGATCGTGGCGGCGCCACCATGCACTACACCTACCAGTCTCCGGGAATCATCCTTCCCGGCGAAAGTTCAAGCGTCTTCGATGACGTGGACGACAATCCCGCGCTCAGCGCCCGCGCCGACGAGCGGACAATCTTCATCCCAGAAATGCGCGGCCCCGCCTTCACTGAAACCACGCCCGACGGTCGCCGCGAATGGCATCTCGTCGGCGCCAATTCAGTTCTCATCCCAGCCAAATTCGGTTGGGCTTTAGTTCCAGGCTTCGCGCTCATCATCGGCGGGCTTGGATGCTTCTTCATCAGCTGGCGTAGACCCTGAGGACAAAATGAAACTTTCAGCACTGATTTTCGCCGCAGCCCTCGCGGGCTGCGCCACCAGCTCGCTGCCCGCAACGCAGCGCCTCGAAGGCGAAGCGCTCGACGCGCGCATCGAAGCGTTGATGGCGCGCGAGCAAGTTGTCGGTATGGCGGTTGCCGTTGTCGATCGCGGAGAGATCACGCATCTCCACGCCTACGGCTTGCGCAATCGCGAAAACGCGCTGCCGCTGCAAACCGACACAATCATGTACGGCGCTTCCGTCACCAAAGCGGCGTTCGCGTACATGGTGATGCAGCTTGTCGACGAAGGCCGTCTCGATCTTGATCGCTCGATCGCGGACTATCTTCCGCGTCCGCTGCCGGAATACGAAGACTACACTGATCTCGCTGGCGACGAGCGCTGGCGTCAGCTTACGCCGCGCATCCTGCTTACGCATCGCAGCGGCTTTGCGAACATGCGCTACCTCGAAGGGGATCAGCGCTTGCGCTTTCATTTCACGCCAGGCGAACACTACGCTTACTCGAATGAAGGCATCTGGGTGTTGCAGATCGTTCTCGAACAAGGCCTCGGCCTCGATATCGGCGCGGAAATGCAACGACGCGTCTTCGATCGCTTCGGCATGACCCGCACGTCGATGCAATGGCGCGACGATTTCGCCGGCAATCTGGCCGATGGCTACTCCATGGATGGCGCTTTCGAACCGCACGACCGGCGCGACAACGTGGCCGCTGCGGGCTCGATGGATACGACCATCGCCGATCAGGCGCGCATGTGGCGGGGCATGTTGGCCGGTGAAGGGCTCTCGCCTGCCGCCCGCGCCGAATGGGTGCGCGCGCAATTCCCGATCCGCACTACGCAGAAGTTTCCGACCATCCAATTCTTCAACTCGGTCGACTCGCGGGGCGAAGCTTCCGCTCTCTCCGCATCGCTCGTCGGCGAAACCTGGAACGGCCCGGATGACCGCTATTTCTCCAAGGGCGGCCATAACGATTGGACCGGCAATCTGGTGATCTGCGCCGAACGCCAGCAGCGCTGCCTGATCATGTTCGGCAACAGCGTCCGCGCCGAGATCATCTATCCGGAGATCGTTGAACTGGTCCTGGGCCAAACCGACTTTCCGTTCTGGTGGATCTACCCGGAGCTGCAACATTGAGCGCACCCCTCCCCCTTGTGGGGAGGGGCGGGGGTGGGGGTGCGGGCGGCAGCTTTTCCGGAAAGATCACCGCCGTTACCCCTCCCCCCGCCCCCGCCCACAAGGGGCGGGGGAGTACATGCGCCACACTGGTCCAGCCTTCTTCGTCGGTTCATAAACACCGCGAATTCCAGTGATTCCGGCGGAAAAGACTCGATGACAGACAT
>JADLHI010000373.1 GCA_020848895.1 Hyphomonadaceae bacterium | reverse complement strand
CTGGTCGAGTACGGGCGCAAGCGAGCGCGGGGCGGCGCAGGTCCCGCAACGCTCGCAATCGACTTCGCATTCCTCAATACGGTCCTGACGCACGCCGCCGCCGTGCATGGGATTCCTACCTCAACTGAGCAGGTGAAACTGGCGCGCGCCGCCCTCGCCCGACTTGGGCTTGTCGGCAAATCGACCGAGCGGGATCGGCGCCCAACCCAGGACGAGTTGGATCACCTCACCGCCTTTCTCGATGGCAATCCCCGCCAAGGCATTCCCGCCGGACGCATGGCCCGCTTCGCGGTCGCGACCGCGATGCGGATCGAAGAAATCTGCCGCATCCGTTGGGCCGACATCGACGAGCGCAAACGCACCGTGACCGTGCGCGACCGCAAGGACCCACGCCACAAGGAGGGCAACCACCAGCGCGTGCCCCTGCTCGATGCGACCGGCTACGACGCCTGGGCACTGCTGCAGGAGCAAGGCAAGATCACAGGCCACCGAGAGCGCATCTTCCCCTACGATTCCCGATCGGTCTCCGCATCCTTCCGGCGTGCTTGCCGTGAGTTGGAGATCGAAGACCTTCGCTTCCACGATTTGCGCCACGAGGCGGCCAGCCGCCTGTTCGAGGCTGGGTTCAAGATTGAGCAAGTCGCGCTAGTAACAGGGCACAAGGATTGGAAGATGCTCAAGCGCTACACCAATCTACGGCCCGAAGGTCTCCACGCCGCCGCCAAGGAACTGCAGCGCGGTCGCGCGCCGGCGTCCCGCAAGACATCCACGCTTCGCCCGCAACGCGTCCAAAGCACTTTCGTCGTGGAATTGGATGATGAAGACGCGAGTTTGGACTCGGCGCGCATGAGCAAAAAAGAGCGAGCGCGGCGGGCACGAACAAAGAAGCAATCCGACACAGGAACGGTCACCTATGATCGGAAGCTCGATGCGTTGCCCCGTCGAGTGCTTCGCGATAGCGACTAACCCTCGGGATCAAGCCGCAGGCGCGACGGGTCGCTGAGACTCTCTGCAGCACCGGGCGTCACCAGAATAGGTCCGCCAAGATTGTGGCGATGCCCGCCCAAGCCGCCAACCAACAGACAGGCCGGACCCCCGGCGGAGCGAATGCATAGGCCGGAACATACAAGAAGCGCGCGGCGACAAAGGTCCAAGCGCCGATGCACGTCAGCTGGTCCACCGCATGCGCCGCGTGGACAACAAAGAGCGCCGCGACAAACTGCGGAAAGATTTCGAGCAGATTTCGGTGTGCGCGCACGAAGCGCCCGCTGAGGCCCGTCACTTCGCGCGGCGCGTCGCGCGGGGCGGCAACCCATTCACCACCGAGTTGCCGCAATGTGAGCACGCTCGCGATCGTGAGCTGCACCGAGGCCAACGCAATCGCCGCCGCAAGGGCCCAAAGGTCACTCGTCATGATTTCATTTCTCGAACGCGCGTCTGATCTTCAGGCGCGAAAGCACATACAGAATTGCGCCGGCCGCAATAACCCCGATGTGGCCTTCGACGACTTCACCGGCTAACAGACGCGCCGCACCAGCTAGGCCATTGGTGGCGAAAATCTCGACCGCCAGCAACCAGCCCCAGCGTTTGCGCTGAAAGCATCCGACCGAAGTCAGCGCCATTGCCATTGCGAGCAAAGCAAAATCCGAGGCCGCTCCACGGCCCCATGGCCATGAGTTGCTGGTAGGCTGCGGGCTTGATCGTCCACATCCAATCGAACCCGCCTCGGGGCAGAAGCAGCGAGGCGCCGGCTGCGGCGCAGATCAAGCTTGCCAGACAATAGAACGCACCAACGACTATCGGCGTAATCGGACGGCGCGGCGGCAGTTCTTGCGGGTCCATGACACACAAACTCGTCGGTGGGGCATCCGTCTGCACTGGGCCACGCCCCGATCGCCATATTCTTCGAATGACCGGCGCGCTCAATAGGTGACGCTGACGACGTGCGGCCGGGACTGGCGCGCCATCGCCGAATTTTGCCGCAATGCCCACGGCGACAAGCCCGAAAACTTCCGACAAAAGCTATAGCGCTTTCAGTCGTTCGTCCTTGATAGGTCGTTTGGCGCTTCCGGTTTCGTTCGACAAACTCAGGACTAAGGTAGCGGGGTCGTCAAACGATCCTTGAACTCGAAAGTATTCACCGGTTCTCTTGACTAGAACTAGATAAGGGCCCTCCCGAGCAAACTCGGAATCCATTATTGATCGTCCTTCCGCGATCATGGCCTTGAGTTCGTACCCGCGCATTTGGCCAATGTCGCGACCAATGTCGCGCACATGGTAATCAGCATCATCAAGTACGATTGTACGATCAAACGTTTGATGAGCTAAACAAAGATCTCTATGCCGACGAATGGCTTCGTAGACTTCGCGGAGATAGTCACACTTGAGCCTTGTGAAGTGAATAGAGAACACCACGCTTCTCCTAGCGGTCTTTCATGTAGCGTGTAACTCCTTTGGCACAGAAGTGGGCTAGCGCGCCAGAGCAACTCCCCTCAGTCTGAGGCGGCTGCGCTTATCGCTCTCCCATGCTGTTCTCTGGAGCAACGATGCCCGAGCTAAACAGCCAAAGCGCGAAGGCTATCAGAAACGCAAAACAAACGACTTGCAAAAAGATGGGAACGCCTACGGTGCCTTTTTCTCTGGTGCCGTGCGCCGCACTGACATCTGCTACCTGGACATCAGGCGATTTGAAGCCATTAGTGCCGGGTGTCTTATAACAGTTCGGGTGATAGAGTTTCGCTAGGTTTTCGGATCGCCGCTTGGCGCCCTGAGTTGTTCCGGGCGACCGCTCGTCCAAGCGAGCAATTAAAGCAGCCGAAAGATCGCTGTCTGATCTTGAGACTGCTTGCAGCAACAAGTCGTGACGGTCCTGCTCAGTTAGAACGCCGCGTCGACCCGACAAAGACGCCGCAATAAGTTCTGAAACGTCACCGATGAGATGTACGCTACGTTCAACGTCCCACACTTGGGCCATGCCGTCCCCCGAGGCAGTGACAACGCGAGCGCCATCTGCGCTGAATGCAGCACTCTTCAAAGCCGCCTTGTGGTGCCCGAGCATCGCAATCTCACGCTCATTTGCCACATCCCACAGTCGGGCAGTTCGGTCACTCGACGCGGTGACAGCGCGCAAACCGTCTGGCGATAGTTGGGCAAAAAACACGTCTCCTTGGTGTCCTTTCAACAATGCGATTTGCCTTCCGCTTGCCGCATCCCACACCCGGGCCGAGTCATCGTGAGATGAAGTAATGATGAGACTATCATCTCGGCTAAATGAGGCGCTAGTCACCCACCCTTCATGGCCGCTCAACTCGGCGATTTTGCCATGAGATCGGATGTCCCAAATGCGCGCTGTACCGTCCGTCGATGCGGTCACAATGCGCGTTGCGTCGTGGCTGTATTGGGCGTGCGAGAGTCCCTCTCTCGACTTTGTATTCCGCAATCTCGCAATATTCTGCCCAGTCACTGCATCCCAGATTCGGGCGTCCCCATCTTCTAACGTTGAGGTCACTATTTGAGTGCCGTCTGGACTAAAGCCCGCGCTCGAAACCCATTCTTTATGCCCTCTTAGCTCCGCGATTAGACGACCACTATCTGCTGCCCAGATCTTAGCGGTGCCGTCTGATGCCGACGTTACTACCCGACTGCCATCTGGGCTGATTGCCGCGCTCGTGACTGCAGTCTTGTGGCCCGAAAAAACGCGAAGCTCGTCGCCGCTGCTTGCGTTCCAAAGTCGAGCGGTTCCGTCGTCGGAGGCGGTGAGAACGTGAGCGTCATCCGCGCTGAAGACTGCGCTCTCTAATGGGCCAGTGTGGCCGGAAAGCGCTGCTATCACGCCATCATTAGCGGCGTCCCATATGTCGACAGTGCCCTCGGCAGATATCGCGAAGATTCGGTGCCCACTCGCGGAAAATGCGACCTCGGATGCGCCGCTGTAGGTTATCTCATTATGGGTCTCGTGACGAAATGTGTTCTGGGGACGCCCGTACACGGCCGCGACCTGTCGCCCGCTGGCAATGTCCCAGGTCGCAACAGTATTATCATCAAATGCCGTTGCTATTTGATCGGACTGCGGGCCAAACGCGACACAGTTGATGCCGGCATGTCCTCGAAGAACAGCGATTTCACGGCCCGTGGCCACATGCCAGACCCGAGTTAAACGGTCCATTGAAGGAGCCGCTATATACTTTCCATTCGGGCAGATTACCGGCGCAGCAGAGGGGCGCACCCCTTGCAGGCAGTGCAGTTCACGCCCACTCGCAACTTCCCAAATCTTTATCGTCCCATTATCTGCAGACGTGAAGACAAACTTGCCATCCGGGCTGACTACAACATGATGGATAGACTTGCCGTGTCCCCGAAAAATGAGGATGCGGCGGCCTGATGCGCTGTCCCAAAGATGTGCAGCTCCCTCCGTCTCAATGAGTGTAGCTTTGTCTTTGGCGTCCCAACGTTTGTTCGTTATTTTCCCCGATGCCGTGACGATGTAAGCGCCGTCTGAAGTGATCGCGGCGCGATAAACGGCGGACTCGTGGTGGAGGACAAATCGTTCCTGTCCATCGGAGGCATCCCATACCCGAGCATCATGATCTCCAGAGACATCAAACCCTGGAGTCGTGACAACGTAATTTCCGTCGGGGCTGAACGTCGCACTATTGCACCGAAGCTGATGGGCGCGGATAGCAATGAGTTGTTTTCCGCTTGCGGCTTCCCAAATCCGGGCGGAGCCGTCGGTGGAGGACGTCACGATGCGCTTGCCGTCGGGGCTGAACTCTATGCTGGAGACTTCTGCCAGATCGCCACGCAGATCGGCTATCTTCGTCTGTTCCGCAGTGTCAAGAATGCACACCGAATTTGAGTAAGCTACCGCCAATAAGGAGCGGTCCGGACTAAGGGCCGTACAGTGAACGCGGCGCCCTTCGCCTGGAATGATCGCTCGAAGGTGATCGGCACTCGCGGCGACGACGGCGCTTCGCGCTCTCTCAGGGACGAGCTTCAAGTCCAGGTCTTCTGAAAGAAGAGTAGCAGCGGCGGCTAGGCGAAGCACTAGATTGTAATGATGCTCCTCCAGTGCCTTTTCCGCCGGCCCTACAAACGCGCGGCCGGTTATTTGGAGAAGTCGGTCACGATGTGCTCTTGCCTGCTCGCTACTTGCTTCGAGGTAAGCACTCAGCAATTCGCCCGGTGGCTCTGCTCTGCCTGGACGCTTAGCCGCCCATATTTCTGACTCGGCTACTGCGCCGCTCGACATCAGTTGGGAAGCTGGTCGACCGGCGCTATCCCACTTCGCGGCAAGCGCCATTAGACGAGCTGCTTCACGGTGCCATGCCACGTCGATGTCGAGCACATTCTCAAGGGCCGTCAAAGAAGTCTCGAAAGTGCCCTCCTCAACGAACGAAAGTTTGACGTTGAGCGCTCTAAGTCTAGGCGGTGCCGATGCAAAGTTGATTGGGGTGAGCAGCAACGGGATCACTCGTTTGCCCAACGCGCGCGCGTAAGCAATCTCTTCGTCGCAGATCGGACTTGATGCGGAGGCTGGAGAAACGACGAACACCATGGCCTCGGCAGCTGCAATCATCTCCTGAAGGCGCTTCCACCAATCGTCTTCGGCCGAAATACCGGTCTCAATGTTATCGGGGTCGTGCTCAGATTGATCGAAGTCGGCTACATAACCGCGCCTACGCAGCGCATCAGCAAGGCGGTGGGTGAAGCCTTTGTCCTTGCGCGAATATGACAGAAATACGCGTGCCTTGCGCGTCCCCTGAGGCCCGTTGCGCGACTCATCTGCCGCCATAGTCTGCGTTTCCCTCGTTTCACGCTATCATTGCAGTGGCCCATCGCGGCGACAAGGCAATGTCCGCTTCGGGCCAACAATACTCATACGACCGCTCCGCAGCAAAGCGGCTGATTTTCGGCGCCACTACGGACGTTCAGGAATCCCTCACCCAACCGGTTCGATCACGGACGCAGCGTTGCCGTGATGCGGACGCGCACGTTGGCCGGGTTCGTCCTTGGGGTCGGTCAGGGCGTCCGCGACGAAGACGTCGAGATCCTCTTGGCGATAGCCGATCGCGCGCCCCAGCCTACAGAACTTTGGTCCCTTCCCCTGTGATCGCCAATTGGCGAGCGTCTTGGGCGCAACGCCGAGGAAACTTGCCGCTTGTCTCTCCCGCAACATGGGCCTGGCTCCTTACTGCGTCGGATAGGGTCTGAGGCGAATGTCGCGCGTCACGAGAACACGGACAGAAGCTCCAGCGCGGACGCGCAGGGTTGGACGCACGGACAATTCGCGATCAACGATACGTCCCCCGGTGCGCGCCGCCTCTTGCGCAGCGGCGTCCCCGACTGTTTGCGCAAAGCTTCCGGTACGTTGATCATTTTCCGAATTGTTCGCGACAACGCTAATGATCGCGGAGAGACCCACCGCGCCCGCAAGGCGGCCCAGGTGGAAATCGGTACGGTCACGCAAACCCGCGGCGCCCGATGGATCAGCGCCTTCCATGCCCTGCAGCGCGATCGACCAGCCGTTCGGCATGATGAGACGATTCCACACCAACAGAAGCCGCTGATCACCGTAGGCGTTGGCGGAGTCGTACGTGCCCATGAGGCGCGCGCCTTGCGGGATGAG
>JADLHI010000372.1 GCA_020848895.1 Hyphomonadaceae bacterium | reverse complement strand
TCTAGGCGCCGCCGTCAACGCTCTGTTCACGAAGCCCTGTTCAGCTGCGGCAAATGGTTCACCCAAAGACCTCTCGTTGCCTCAGCCCAACAGCGGCGCTCGGTTTGGCGAAGGCCCCAAGGCCCGCGCCGACGCCGGCGAAAGCCGAGATGATCGATCCACGCAGCATGGGCTTGCGCACGCTTGAGCTGAAAAAGCCGCTCTTTGACGCCAACGCCATCGCCCGCGCCGATCAGGCCCTCGACGCCATGGGCGACGATTTTCAAGTTTGGCTCGACGCCGATATCGAACGTTTACAGGCCGCGCGCGTGCGCGCCGACGACTCCCATTGGACCCCGCTCGCGCAGGAGGACGTCCACGCCATCGCGCATGATTTGAAGGGTCTGGGCGCAACCTACGGATCGGTTTTCGCCACACAGATCGCCGCCTCGCTCTGCCGTCTCATCGAGACGGACGCCGGCAAGGCGCTGGCTGAGCGCGACCCGACGTTGGCGCGCGCGCATATCGACGCCCTCCGCGCCTCGGTGCGCGACGGCATCCGCTCCACCGATCATCCGGTCGGGCGCGCCGTCCTCCGGGCGCTTGAAGCGCGCGTGGCGGAACTGGGTGTCGCCCCACGCTGATTGCTAACGCCAGCTTTACCCTCTTCGTCCGCCTGACCTTAACCGTGCGCATGCCATAAGCGCACTTTCCATGAACGTGATCCCGTTCCGTCCGCGGCCACAGGCTGAGCCGCTTGCCTTCGCGATTGGCGCGCGCGTCGATCTGCGCGTCGGCGCGCTGGCGGCTGGCGTGGTGCGCCCAATGGGGCTGGCGGAAGAGGCGTTCGCCTACTCAAATCTGGCCCGCCTTGTACGAGGCGCGCGCATGGCGTGGCTTGAACGCGGCGCCCACGCGGTGCTCACGCTCGCGGTGCCTGCCGAAGTTCAAAACGCGCTCGAAGCCGACATGCTGAGCGAAGCCGCCGTCGAGGCCGGCTGCACGCGGCGCGCCTTCAACTTCCAGCTCAATGAGCGTGAACTGGTGAGCGCCGGCCCAGCTCTCGCGGAAGACCTGCGCGCGCGCGGCTGGAAGGTTGTGCTGCGCGGCGACCCGGAGTGTCCGCTGCCCTTCGGCGCCAAGGCGCGCAACCTCTATTGCGAACTCGTGGTGCAGGCGCCGCTTCTGCCCGATCCGTTTCTCGCCATGGATGACGGCGACCGCTCGCCGCTCGGCCGCCGTCTGCTCGCCGCCAAGGCCGCGGGCCTCGTGATCACGGCCGAGAGCGTGCTGACCACCTCACAAGCGCGCACCCTGGCCATCGCCGGCTTCGATCGCGGCGGCGGGCCGTTCGCTGAAGCAGGCTTGCGCTAGCTTCTTCTTGGGTCGCCGGCGTCTCGCCATCGGTCCAAAGAGACCTAAATCGCGACGCGCTCGACTTGCAGCGCCGATGCGTCGAGCTTCTCAAGCAGATAGTCGAGATCGTCCTTCGGCACGGATTGGAACAGCGTCAGCGTCCGCTCCAGCATGCGCTTGCGGAAGGTGATGCGGTCGCGCGCCACGCCTTCGCGGTCGATCGAATGATACACCTCGATCGCCGCTTTGAACGACGGGAAGAGCCGCGGCGGCAGGCCGGCGCGATCGAACGCCGCCTTCAAGCCAAGCGGCCCGCTATCGTGCATCAGCAACCACATGCGCTGATGAGCAATGCCGCCAAGCTCCGCCATCGCGTGCTCAACGAAATCGATTTGTCCCAAACAAAGCCCGCGCATCAGCAACGATGGCGTAAGGCGCCCGTTCAAATTGAGTTGCTGCACGAATTTCGGCAAATCGCGCTGACGGCCCGCCTGCTCTACGATATCGAGCGTTGCACGTTCACGCGCGCCCATGGCGAGATCGATCGCGATCTGCGGCGGCAGTTCGTGATTGTTGACCAGGTGATCGAACAGTTCGCCTGTCACCATCGAGACGAGCTTCTCAGTCACGCCGACCGGCAGCTCTTCGCGATAGATCATCGCCGTCGTGATCGAAGACAAACCCTCGAACCGGGTGAGCGCCGTATCCAAGCCTGTTTCGTCGAACAGCGCATTGTCGTTGGCTAGCGCGCGTTCCACCGCCTCCGACACCGCGTACGACGAGATCGCGCCGGTCACGGTCGTGCTCAGCGTCTCGCGGCTGGCGACCGCGACCTGCTTGTTCGGCGGGCACGCCCGCACGATCGCCACCAGGTCGGCATCGGTCAGCGACGGCGAGTTCATAATCACCGGCAGCGCAATCGAATCCACATCGCGCGACAGCTTGTTGGCGATCTCGCGCGGCAGTTTCGGCGAATTCTTCAGCGCAATCGCAAGCGAGCGGCGCACCAGCACCGCCGCGTCTTGCGCCATGATGGCGATGATGCCCTCGGCGTGCGCGCGTTCCTCAGGGGAAAGCTCGGCTTCGTCGATACAGCGGCAAATCTTGTGGGCCGCGTGCGCGCGCTCGTCCTCGCTCGGCCCCTTGATCAGGGAGCGGATGTCGCTATCGGTGAGATTGGCGCGCATCGTAACGATCGACATGTGGCGCTCACGCTCCAAGGCAGGCGGCGACTCCCGCCGCACCCGTTGGGACCAACCTCGTTCGCGTCCCTTAACGAAGCCTTGATTGCCAAACATTGCGAAGGAGGAACGGCCGATGCTCGAAGGATTGAAGATCGTCGAGATGGCCACCTATATCGCCGCGCCTGGCGCCGGCGGGATCATGGCCGACTGGGGCGCCGACGTGATCAAGATCGAGCCGCCGGGCGGCGATCCGATCCGCATGTTCTTTTCTTCGCTCGGCGTCGAAGAGCAGATGAACCCAGTCTTCGACATGGATAATCGCGGCAAGCGCGGGATCATCCTGGATACGTCCAAACCCGAAGGCCGCGACGCGCTGCTGAAGCTCATCGATGGCGCCGACATTTTTCTCACCAACGTCCGCCCCGGCGGCCTGGCGCGCGCCGGGCTCGATCCCGACACCGTGCTGAAGCGCTGCCCGAGGCTCATCTACACAACGTTGACCGGCTACGGCCTCGAAGGCCCCGATGCCGATCGCCCCGGCATGGACCAAGCCGCGTTCTGGGCGCGCTCGGGCCTTGCCGCGATGTTTCGCCCGAAGGGCGGCGATCCGGTGATGCTGCGCACCGCGTTCGGCGATCACGTTGCGTCGCTGGCCATTGTCGGCGCGGTGATGGCGGCTGTGTATGAACGCCAGCAGACCGGCAAAGGCCGCTTGATCGATGCATCGTTGCTGCGCGCCGCGCACTATGCGGGATCGAGCGATCTCGCCATTCAGCACACGCGCGGACGCATCGCCTCCAATCGCCCGCGCAAAGACACGCCCAATCCGCTCATCAACTATTTCCAAACCGGCGGCGGCCGCTGGATCAGCTTGCTGCAGCGTCAAGGCGAGAAGGATTGGCCGAAGCTCGCGCGCGCGCTGAAGGTTGAACATCTCGTCGCCGATCCGCGTTTCGCCAACGGCCGCGCCCGCCGCGAAAACGGCGCGCAGCTTGTGCCGCTACTCGACGAAGCCTTCGCCGCCCGCTCGTTCGATGACATCGCCGCTGCGCTCGACGCCGAAGAGATGATCTGGGCGCCAGTGCTCACCGCCGCCGAATCTATCGTGGATCCGCAGGCCATAGCCGCAGGTTGCATTGTGCAAACGCCGAAGCACGATGGCGGCGTGATGAACGCACCGGCTGGTCCGGTGCGGTTTCCCGGCGCCGATGATGGCCCCAAAGGTCCGTCACCACGCGCTGGCGAACACACACGCGCTGTATTGAGCGCAGCCGGCTACAGCGCCGCCGAGATCGACGCGATGTACGCAAGCGGCGCCGCCGCCTGAAACACTGCTGCAACAGACCCTCCCTAGCGTTCATGGAGGGAGGATTTCATGCGCTGGATGTTGGCGCTGCTCGTGGCCGCGTGCGCGAGCGCCGAGCCGCTCGATCCATCGACGATGGATGCGGCCACCTTCGATCGCGAACTGGCGGCGCGTTTCCAATACGGCCCACCCGAACCTGCGCCGCAAGAAATCGCCGACCAAAGCGCGGGCCAGATCGCTGACGCAACTTATCTGCAGCCTTTCGCGGAATTCGACCGCGCCTACAGCCCAGCCACGCGCGCCCAGGCGCAAGGCTTGCTGGCGGCGCTGCAACGCGATGCAGGCACGCTAAGCCACGAACAATTCGTGCTGCGCGTCGCGGAGATCGCAGCGCTCGCCAACAACGGTCACACCTCAATCGGTGAGAACGCGTTCAAGAAGAATACGCCACGCCTGCCACTACGCACTTATCAGTTTGCCGACGGCCTCTACATCGTCTGGGCGGCGCCGGCGTTCGCCGATCTGCTCGGCGCACGCATCGATACCATCGACGGCCGCTCCATCAGCGAACTCCATCGCGCCACGCGCCGCTACGCCGGCGGCACGGACGCGCACCGCCAGCGCATGCTCGGCGCCATGCTTGAATCGCCGGCGCTGCTGCAGGCCGCGGGTCTCGCAGCGTCGCCCGATGCATTGACGCTCCGCGGCGTGCTTTTGAGTGGCGCGCCTTATGAGCGGCGCATCGATGCACAACAACGCGATCGCGCCGCTTGGGTTTCAAGTTCGCAGCGTCTGCTCTTCCCCGTCTGGGAAGGCGCGCCAATGGCGAGTCTCCTGCAGAACAGCGACGCATTGCCGGTTTATCTGCGCCATAGCAGCAATCTGTTTTCGCTCGAAAGTCTTCCGGAAAGCGGCCTCTATATCGGCCTTGCGCACAACGGCGACGCCGATGAAAGCCCGATCGCGACGTTCCTCGACAGTGCGGCGTCACGCATACGCGCGGAACGCCCCGCTTATATTGTGCTCGACATGCGCATGAACGGCGGCGGCGATTATACGACGACCTACGCGTTCGCACGCGCCCTGCCGCAGACTGCAAACGGCGCCCCAATCTATGTGTTTACATCGTCGTGGACCTTCTCCGCCGCAATCACGACGGTCGCCGCCTTGAAGGATGCTGGTGGCGAGCAAGTCGTGATCGTTGGAGAGGAAGTTGGCGATCGGCTCGATTTTTGGGCTGAAGGCGGCTCGTTCGATTTGCCCAATGCCTTCGTCCAGCTGCACTACGCCGCCGGCCGGCACGTCTATGACGGGCCGTGCACCGATCCCGCCACATGCTTCTGGCTCAATGAGCGATATCCGGTTCGCGTTCGCTCGCTCGAACCGGACATCCGCGCGCCACTGACGTTTGCCGCTTATCGTGCGTTGCGCGATCCGGCCCTTGATGCCGTACTGGCGCGCGAGGCTAGACGCCGTTCGCCCGCGCGTACGCCGTGAGTGCTTCCATCGGATTGCGCTGATTGGTCTGCTCGTCTTCGCCACCACGCAGGAGCGGCAGCAAAGCGAACGCAAACAAAGCCCGCGCCAAAGCGGGCGACATCGCTTCGCCCTCGCGCCCATACTCAAGCTTGCCGCTACCCTGTCCTTGCTGCGCGGCGTTCATGGTAGCGTCGGCATCGAGCTGCAGGCGATCAAGCAAGCCTTGTGCGCTGCGCGGCTGACCGCTGGCGTAGAACAAGCCGCGGTTTGCGGCCGCTTCGCGCGGAAACAGCGAGACCGCGTTCGGCGCGCCTTGTTGCGCCGCCTCGATCAGACGCAATGCGCCGCCTGGCCCCATCACGTGCGCCGCGTAAAGTTCGCCTGCGCTCGGCGCGCGCCCCAACCGCGCTTGCAACGTCGCTGCATTCTCGCGCGCCAGTTCACCGGCCATGCGCGCCGATATCTCCGGATCGCTGCGCAGCGCCAGAATATCGCGGCGCGTCTGCGCGCTGGCGCCGTTTTGCAGCGCCGCGGCCTGCGCGCCCAGCCCATGTTCGCCGCCGTGGCGACGCACCATGTCCAGCCAGGTGCTGTCGATGAATTGGAAAAGCCCGGTCGCGCTCGACGTGCCTGCCTGCGCATTGGGATTGAGCGCGCTTTCGCGGCGCGCCGTCTCGACCAGCAGCGAGAAATTCACGCCCGTCGCGTCCGCGG
>JADLHI010000371.1 GCA_020848895.1 Hyphomonadaceae bacterium | reverse complement strand
GCGGCCGCGGCTCCTTCGGCAATCATCCGTATTGCCAGGACCACGCCCGTCTCGCTTATCAACCGAGCCAAGCGCGTAAGCGCCGCACGTCCGGCGAGCCGGATGAGCTTCGCCGCATGATGCGCCTGGCGGCTATGTAAGGGCTTACCCCTGTGAACTTGAACGCCGCTGTCGAAAGATGGCGGCGTTTTTGTGTGAGTTGATCCTCGTTACTCCCCGCCCCCTTGTGGGTTGGGGTTGGGGTAACGGCGCCGCTACTGTGAAATCGCGCACCTGCCAACAGCATCCGTGTTGCGGGTGACTTGAGCTACGCCCCCATCCGTCGCGCATCCGCGCGACACCTTCCCCACGAGGGGTGTGCGCGCGAGCTTTCCACAGGAAAAGGCGCTACACGCGATCGATCAGCACAGCCAGAAACAGAGCCGGGCCGCCATGCGCGGTCCAGCCGTGCGCCGTGCCGCGTTGGATGACGATTTGGCCTGGTTTGATGCGAGTTTCGGTGTTGTCGAGAACGAGTGAGGCGGCGCCGCTGATCAGACAGATGATGTCGAGCGTTTGGGTTTGATGCATCGCCGGGTGGCGGGTTTGATCGCGGAGTTCATGCTCGGCGCCGAACTCGGCGAAGCGTTGGCGCGCGGCGGCGGCGATCATTTCTTGCGGCACGCCGTCGGGTGTCGGCTGGATCATGAACCAGCGCACTTTCACTTTGCCGTGCGCGGGCGAGAGGATGGAGACGCTCTCGCCACGGTCTTTCGTGTCTTTCGGATTGATCGCACCGCTTGCGGCTTCGTGCCAGATTTCGGCGAGACCGCCGAGCGCTGGATCGCCGATGCCGCCTGAGGGCGGGCCATCGATGATGATGGTGGATTTGCCGTTCGCGTCGTCGCCGGTGACGATGCGGCGCATGACGTCTTCGAAGCCTTGGAAGATCATTTAGTTCGCCCGTTTTGAAACGTGTGGAGAGTCGAGCGCGAAGAGCGGGACGTTGATGTCGAACGCTTCGCCGTTTTGGCGTTGCATCGAGTAGGCGCCCATCATCATGCCGCTGGGCGCGGCGAGTGGCGCGGCGCTACTGTATTTGAAGCTGCCGCCTGGCGCGATGACCGGCTGTTGGCCGATGACGCCTTCGCCGCGCACTTCCTGGGTGGCGCCGTTTTCGTCGGTGATGCGCCAGAAGCGGGAGATGAGCTGAACCGAGTCCGGGCGACGGTTCTCGATCTCGATGGTGTAGGCCCAGACGAAACGGCCGTCCTCGGGGCGCGATTCCTCGGGGAGGAATTGCGGCGCCACGCGCACGATCATGCCGTCGGTTTCTTGTTCGTACATTCCCCAACCTTACTCGAAGCATCCCTTCCCCGCGAGGGGAGGGGGCAGGGGGTGGGGTGAAGCGCCGTGATGAGGCATATAGGGCGGAAATGCAGCGACGATTCCCAGCAGCGATGCTTCACCCCACCCCCTGCCCCCCTTCTCTCAAGGGGAGGGGGAGATGAGCGCTTCGCACGGCGTTCTTTCGGATAGCGAAATCAAGAAGGCGATCAAGCAAGGCTGGATCGCCGCTGAAGCTGCATATCTGGACGATCAGATTCAGCCGGCGAGCTTGGATTTGCGCTTGGGGAAAACCGCGTATCGCTTGCGAGCGAGTTTTCTGCCCGGCGCCGGCGCGAAAGTGGCCGACCGGCTCGATGGCGAGATGGTGATGCACAGCATCGATCTCACCAAGGGCGCGGTGCTGGAGACGGGCTGCGTTTATCTCGTGCAGGTGCAAGAGACGCTGGCGTTGCCGGCGCACATGCACGGCGCGGCGAACCCGAAAAGCTCGACCGGGCGCGTCGATGTGTTCACGCGGCTGATTACCGATGGCGCGCAATCGTTCGACTATATTCCGATGGGATATGCCGGGCCGATGTGGGCGGAGATTTCGCCGTGCACGTTCTCGGTGTTGGTGCGCACGGGCACGCGGCTCAGCCAAGTGCGTCTGCGGCGCGGGCCGCCACATCCCAAGCGCGAGATTGATTTCACCATGGATTTGTCGCTGAAAGGTCCGGTGGGCTTTCGCGCCAAGCGGCATTCGGGCGTGATCGATGTGGATCGCGTCGGCGGCTACGATCCGCGCGATTTCTGGGAGCCAATGGACGCCCGCAAAGGGCGCGTCGTGCTGGAGCCGGGGCAGTTCTACATTTTCGCGTCGAAAGAAAATGTCGTCATCCCGGCGGATGAAGCGGCCGAGATGGCGCCGATCCGGCCGGAGCTGGGTGAGTTTCGCGCGCATTATGCGGGCTTCTTCGATCCGGGCTTTGGCATTGCGCCGAACGAGGGGCGTGCGGTGCTGGAAGTGCGCTCGCGCGATGTGCCTTTTATCGTCGAAGACGGGCAGCCGGTCGGCAAACTGGTGTTTGAGCCTTTGTCTGGCCCTGTTGACCGGCTCTATGGTGAGAGTGGATCGAATTATCAGGGGCAGGGCCTGAAGCTATCGAAGCACTTCGCGCCCTGGAAGTAGCATGATGAAGCATTTGGTGCGTTCGCTCGCGGCAGCGTTCGCGTTTGCGCTTGTCGGTTGCGCGCAGGCGCCGGCCGAAGCCGAGCAGGGCGCGATTACGCCATTGCTGTACGCGGTCCGCGACCAGGACTCGACGATGTATCTGTATGGCACCGTGCATGTGCGCCCGCGCGGCGCCGATTGGGGCAATGCACGCGTGCGCGCTGCTATCGATGAATCGGGTGAGGTTTGGACCGAGCTGTTGATGAACCCTGAGGCGGATCAGCAGATTCAAATCTTGGCGCAGCGGCTCGGAACGGCTGAGCCGGGCCATCCGCTGTCGAGTTGGCTGACGCCCGAAGAGAATGCTTCGCTCAACGCAGTGACGGCGCGCCTCGGTTTCCCGCAAGGCGCGCTTGAAGGCTACAAGCCCTGGCTTGCGGCTCTGACGCTCACCGTCGCGCCGCTGGTGCGTGCGGGGTACGATTCAGACTCTGGCGTCGATCGCTCGATCGACGCCTATAGCGATGCCGCAGGCAAATCGATGCGCGCGTTGGAAACGGCCGAACAGCAGCTGACCTTCTTCGCCAATCTTGGCCCCGATATTCAGCGCGAAATGTTGCGTGAGGCCATCGCGGAGTCGGAAGACTTGCCGGCAATGCTTGGTGAGATGTCGACGGCCTGGGAGCACGGCGACGAGGAGGCTCTATCGCAAGCGGTCGTCGAAGAGACGCGGACGGAGTATCCGGAACTTTACCAGATGCTGTTTCTGGATCGTAACAACGCCTGGATGACGGCGCTGACGCACGAGATGGAAGGCTCAGGCGTGGATTTCGTCGCCGTTGGCGCCGGGCACATCATCGGCCGCGACGGCTTGGTCGCGCAGTTTCGCGCGCGCGGCTATCGCGTCGAACGCGTGCGTTAGGCGGCTTGCGCCGTAGCGCCTTGAGCTTGCACCAGCGCTTCGCATGCGCGCAGGAGATGCGGCCAGCGCACGACGTC
>JADLHI010000505.1 GCA_020848895.1 Hyphomonadaceae bacterium | reverse complement strand
TGATAAACGGTGTGCCGAGTAACGATCTGCTTTGTCAGCAGACTGGCTATGCCAGCACTTCTTCCATGCCTGTTTGGAGCAATTGATAAAAACGCGAGTTCAAGTCGGCGGCCAATTCTTTTCGATTGCCGTATTCGCTGACTTTGCCTTTGTCCAGGATCATGACATTGTCGGCACGTTCGATCGTGTCCAGCCGATGTGCGATGATGATGGCTGTGCGGTCTTTTAATAACTTGTCAATGGCGCGTTCCAGTTTTTGTTCCGTTGCGGGATCAAGACGGGATGAAGCTTCGTCAAGGATCACCAAGCCTGGATTTCGTAAAAAGACCCGTGTGAAAGCCAGCAATTGCGCTTCACCCGCAGACAGGGAACGGGAACCTGTTTCGAGTTCAGTATCCAGCCCTTTGGGCAGATTCTGGAACCAGTCGCCGAGTTCCAATTCTTCGAGGGTTGCGATGATTTTTTCATCGGGTATCGTGCGGTCGAAGAAGGTCAGGTTGTCGCGGATGCTGGCACGAAAAAGCTGAACATCCTGAGTGACGATGGCGATGTTGCGCCGCAGGGTTTCGATATGCGCATCGCGCAGGTCAGAGCCATTGATTTTTATGCTGCCTGCGTTCACATCGTACAGACGGAAGATCAAACGTCCAAGGGTGGTTTTGCCGCTGCCTGTGCGGCCGAGCAGCCCAAGTACGGAACCAGGTTTCAGGTCAAAGGAGAGACCGTTGATGACTGTATCCTCACTATTGTAGGAGAAGGTCACATCCTCGAAGGTCAATTCAAGCGGACGCGATGGAATTTCCACGCCGCCGCCGCTGATGACCTCTGCCTTGAAATTGCGGAATTCGGTCAGGCGGTCCACACAGGCACCGAGGGTCTGAAAGCTTTCGATCTCGTGGGTCATCGCCCAGAATGGTTCTTCCAGCAAATTGATGTAGTGTACGAAAAGATACACCGTGCCGATGGTAATCAGACCCGCAGAGAAAAGCCAATATCCGCTTGAAATGGCGAGCAGGTTGCCAGTTGTCAGCGCGAAACCCATCGCATTTTCAATGATCCAGCGTTTGAAATGCGCCTTGCGGTCATGGATCAGTTTGACGCCTTGCAAGCGGAACAACTCTCGAATGGAATAATCCACTGCGCCGCTGGAGCGGATATCTTCCGTGCCAGCCAGTTGCTCCTCGATGAAGCCGTAGATCTGCGATTCGGCTTCGCGCCTGGCCTTTTGATGGGGTACGGCGATGTCCTTGAGCCTTCCGAGAATGACGATCGTGAGGACCGAGTAGACCGTAAACGCCAGCCCTGCACGCCAATCTTCAATGAAAAGCGCCACAAGGATCCCGATGAGCTGTAAGCCGTTAGCGATTAGATTCAGCGCGAATTGCGAAAAGAAAGTTGCCAGTTCGGTCACATCGCCGTCGATGCGCTCGATCAATTCGCCGGGCGTGTGGTCGTTGTGGAATTTCATGTCGAGATGCAGAGCATGTTCCGCCAGTTCAGCGCGCAGGTCATTAGTGGCGGTCCATGCCACGTTTTCACCGAGATAAGTCACACTCACGGCCACAGCCTGTTGGATCAAGGCGATACCGATGAACGCAATGGCGGTCCACATAAGCGTGGATAGGGCCTCACCAGCCAGCGCCGAGTCGATAAAGCGGCGCATGATCTGCGGGGCGAAGATCCGCAATCCGATGCTGCCAAACAGCAAAGCGGCGAGCAGAATGAATCGTCCCTTTTGCGGGCGGATGTGGTCGGAAAGCAGATTCCAGTAAGATTTGAAGGAAAGGTTCATGATGTTTTATCCATTTGACAATAAAAAACACGGCGCAGGTGCGCCGTGTTTGGAGAGACACAGGGAATTGAATCCGCGGTTAACGGTCAATAGGCGCACTTCGAGAAGGTGGAGATATTCGGGGCTGTTTTGCTGTACGATGCAAGGTCATTTGAAGTGCGTTCCTTTCTTTAGATTTAATGATTGCAGTTTACATGAGAATTGGATGAACTGTCAAGGTGTTTAGGTTTGTATCTTCATGTTAAACTGTAATGCGATGTCAGATACAAATCTTCTTCTTAAGCGCTTGCAGGCTTTTGAATTTCTGCGCGGGCTGGATCCTGATGTTCTTTTGCAGCTTGCGGAAAGTTCAACATGGAAAGTATTCGCGCCTGATGCCGTTGTGTTTTGGGAGGGAGATGTTGAGAGCAGTTTGTTTTATTTGCAATA
>JADLHI010000370.1 GCA_020848895.1 Hyphomonadaceae bacterium | reverse complement strand
TGCCCTGCAGCGCGATCGACCAGCCGTTCGGCATGATGAGACGATTCCACACCAACAGAAGCCGCTGATCACCGTAGGCGTTGGCGGAGTCGTACGTGCCCATGAGGCGCGCGCCTTGCGGGATGAGAAGGCGACCACCCGTCACACTGTCGTAAACCGGCGCGGTGACTTGCGCGATCACGCGGCCAGGCAGATCTGAGTTCAGCTCCGTCACCAAGGCCGCCGGAATGACCGACCCAGCGAGAATCTCATTTGCCGATCTTGGCGGCGTGAGCGCGCTGTCCAATCGGTCGGCGGACGCGCCACGCTGACTTGAGAGGAACGCCCCGCGCGGACCGCCATAAGCGCCATCACCGTTCGCGACTGAACCAGACGGGCGATCACCGCTGTCCGCGAAAAGGATCGGAGAGGTTCGGGCGATTGCTTGCGGGTCAGCAACTGGCCCTCCCGCAGTGTGCGCGGTTGACGCGCCACGCTCAGCCCATGCGGCATCCACCGGCGGACCAAGGTCCGCGCCTCGCGCCGCGCCCTCGGGCGGGGGATGATCGCCCCACAGCATGTCGCGCGGCGCCTCCAGCGCGTCGGCGCGAGGCAGATCGCCCACTGAGTAATCCGAGCTTGCGGACCGAATAGAATCCGGCGGACCAGATGCAGCGCCGATGTTCTGCGATTGGTCGGCGGCGCGTCGATCAGGCCGTTCGCTTAGGCCGTTCACCAGCGCGAAGGCGACGACGCCGCCAAAGACCAAGCAACCCGTCAGCAGCACCTTGCGCGATAGGCGCTTCGGCGACGGCGGCTTGGCTCGGATCGCGACACCGGCGGCGTCACCGGTACCAGTCTCGTTTGCAGCGACCAGCCTCATGACCGCGCTCCCTCACGGGCGCGGGGTGCTCGTCGTTCAATGCGAACCACGATCGGCGCGCGCGTCCCGAACCGCAATTCGGCGACATCGAAGATGCGATCGACCATGTAGCGGCGCCCCTGCACCCGGTAGTTCACAAGCTCCGCGCCCTCTGGCGTGATCACAAAGAGTGGCGGCATGTCCGCGGAACCGACGGATTCGGGAAACTCCAGCCAGGTGCGCCGTCCGTCGTCATAAACGCGCGTCGGCACCCAAGACGGGCGCAATCCGTGTACGGTACGGACACGATAGTTCTCGTTCACTGGATGCGCCATCGCTGCACCTGCCTCACCTTGGATAGCGGGATAGGACCAGGCGATCTGCGCGGAATAGACTGCGCCGGCCGACGAGCTGGCTTCAATCGTGTAAGTCCGCCGATCGGTAATGAGCACTATGTTCGTGCGCAATCCGATCGTCTGCGGCTTCACCAGAACGATCGTGCGACCCTCGCCTTCGGATTCGCCGTTGGTCTCCGTCACCATCCAGCGGGACGTGTCGCCTGCGGCGATGGCGTTTATCGTCTCGCCCGGTTCGAGCAGGACCGTCGAGATGAAGCTGGGATTTGTATAGAGTTCGTAGATTGCGCCTGGCGCATAGGCGTAAACGTGCCGCGCCTCAGTAAAGCCGCCAGCAATTGGCTGCTGTCGCGCAGCGCCGTTGGCGACTGCGAGCACCTCGACTGGCGTCGGACACCGAACACGCCGCGTTGATACGCACGGCCGAGGCACAGGTGGCGCGATGCGAGCCGGCGGCTCGACCGTTGCGATGGACACAGGCGGCGGCAGCGCCGGTTGAGCGGCGCCGGTGGTTGCGCATCCGCTCAAAAGCATGAGCGTCGCGCCGAGGAACAGAGGACGACGGATCATCGCTCGCGGCTCCAGCTGAAGTCGGTGATGAAGAGCCCCAGCGGGTTCGACGCGATCTCGTCGGCGTTGCGCGGCGCGCGCGTCGTCACGGTAAAGACGCCGGTATAGAGCTGAGGCTCTGGCGTGCCGGTTTCGTTGGTCGAACGCTCGATCCAACTCACCTCCCAGGCATGATCGGACCGCGCGATGATCGATCGAATATGCACAGTGCGCCCGACGCGGCCGAGGCTCATGAACGGATCATCGGAGCGGGCCATCTCGGTGAGCTGCGTCGCGGCCGCCGGCGTCAGATATTTGTAAGCGTCGAGCCAGTTCTCACGCAGCACGACGCCATCGGTCGGCAATGACCGCACGAGACGCACAAATCGTCCGAGATGATAGGCCATCTGCGTTTGGGTTGGCGACCAGCGGCCGTCCGCGCTGCGCACCGACAGCACCTGCCCCTCCGGGCTGACCTCGACGACGTGGACGAAGGTACGCCGCTGCATAGCGACGGCGGTCAAGCCAGCGCCGAGCAGTCCCGCCAGCGCGAGACTAACGAACGCCATCATGCGCCAGGTCCGTGCGGAGAGCACGGCAGACCCCATGCGCGCATCCCATTCCTGCGCCGCGCGGCGATAAGGCGTGTCGGGCGGATCAGCGGCGAAGCTCTTCGCCGGCGAGCGAAATGGCATGTTCATGGACGTCCCCCAGAGGCGTTAGGATTGGCAGGTGGTGCGGGCTTAGGCTGCATCGCGGCATAATTGACGGGCGGCGATGCACGGCCGCGACCCCCTCCGCCGCCGCCTCCGCCACTCTTTCCCGATCGCCCGAGCTGCCCGATGCTCTTGACCGCATTGAACGTACTCACCGCGACGTAGCGGGCGGTCATGGCCGCGCCGATCCCGGTCGCAGCGGCGCCGACCGTGGTTCGCACAGCGTCGGCGCCCGACAGATGCGGCTGGCCCTGCATCACTTCGCTCGCCAGCATCGGTCCAAACCATGCGAGCGCGAGCACCGTCAAACCGAACAGCAGCACGTTGAGCGCGCCGCCCGCGTCGAGCGTCAGCGTCGCCGGCAAGGTATTCACAAAGGTCAGCGACACGGAGGCGATCAGCGCCAGAACGAAGAGCCGGATGGCGCTGCCCGCCACCCAACCAAGCGGGCGTTCGGCCACCCAGGACGTTCCGCTGAAGACGCCCCAAGGCAGCGCGACAAACGCCGCAAGGCTGCCGAGCTTGAATGCGATCAGCGCGACGAAGATTTGCAGCGCCAGAACGAAGAACCCGATCATCGCCAGGACGGCCGCCAACAATATCGTCACCATCGGAATGAAATCGGTGAGGATGTTCATGCCTTCCGAGAGCGCGACTGTCCGGCCGAACAGATCCATGCCAATGCGCGCAACGCGGCCTGGATTGTGCAGGTCCGCCATTGTCATCGATCCGCCGCCGGCGCGCAGGCCGAGCATCGCGCCCGATTGATTGATCGCGGTTGCAAGCGCGTCCCAATTGTTGATGAGGAACGCGAACAGCCCGATGAACAACACCTTGCGGAAGAACGGCGCCATCGGCGCTTCTCCCGCCAGCGCCCATTGGGCGCCGGCCAGCACGATCGAGATCACGATCAGCGCATTGAGCACGAAGTTGACGTCGCCGCGGATCAGACCGAAGCCGGAATCCGCCACCGCCAGAAACTGGTCGAGGAAGGAATTGACTGTGGACGGGTCCATGGCGCGCTATCCTCAGAATGCAGTGCGCGCGGGCGGCAGGTCGCCCGTGGATTCAGTTGGAAACGCGCGGCGTTGAATTTCACGGCCTCGCGCCTCTTGCGCGGCGCGTTGCAATCTCTCCGTCGTGAGCGCGCGGCTTTGGGCGGCGAGCAACGCCTGGATTTCGGCGAGTTGCGTGGCTTGAATACCCAGGAGCTGGTTTCCCGCCTGCACCGCGCCGGTTTGGCCTTCCGCGCCGGATGAAGCCGAGAGCGCACTATCGATGCGACCACGGGATGTCTCGACAGCCTCTGCGGCGTTCGCTTCGGCGCGCATCGCGCGTTCAAGGGCGCGTCGATCTTCCGCGATCCATTGATCGGAGCGCGAAACGATATCGCGGAGATTGAAGTTCTCCCACGTATCCGGATAGAGCGTGCGAATATCTTCCCCGACACGTCGCACATCAAACGCGATGCCCTGGGCCGTATCGAAGAGCGACCGTGCCCGTTGAATGGAGGCGGTGAGTTCCGGTGAGAGCTGAAGCGGATTACGTGCCAGCATGCGGGCTTGCTGTTCGATTTGCTGGACTTGGTTGTGAATCTGTTCGAGCGCGTGCGCCGCCTGAATGACGCTTTGCGCCAGATTTGCAGGATCAATCACAGGCAATTGGGCCTGTGCCGGCCCAACGGCGAGCAATGCGGCGAGTGCCGCGCCCGCCAAGAGTTTTGACAAAGATCCGCGCATGGGCTGCTCCTATTCTGCCGGTATGAGGTGTTCGATCTTCGGGGATGGATCGTATTGCGCTGGCGCTGAGACGCGCTCGAACCGCCGAACGGCGTCCGCCGCATCGCGAAGTCCTCGCGCCTCCAGCCAGGCCGCCGCGAAGCCAGACGGCCCTGCCTCTGCCGCGACGCGGTCCATCATTGTGTGATCTTCGGGACGCGACGCGCCCACGAAGGCGAGAGCCGCCGGACCAAGACCCAATTCGAAGAGACGGCAGCCTTCGCGTGACACGAAATAATAGTCGCGTTTCGGTGTCGCGCCGGCGATCAGTCCAATCTGGCGGGCGTTGAGACCGAGCGCTTCATAGAAGGCGCGCGAGCGCGGTTCGCGGGCGCGGTCGTTTGGCAGGAAGATGCGCGTGGCGCAGGCTTCGATGATGGTAGAGGCGATCGGGCTCGCCTCAACGTCCGCCAATTCCTGACTGGCGAACACCACGGCGACGTTGCGTTTGCGCAGCGTCTTCAGCCAATCCTGTATTTGCGCGGCGAAGAACGCGTCTTTGAGGAAGAGCCACGCTTCATCGAGCACAAGCATCGTCGGGCGGCCATCGAAGCGCTGCTCAAGGGCATGAAACAGGGCAGCGAGCACCGCGCCGGCGGCGTCAGGCCGGCGCATGAGATCGTCCATCTCGAACGCTTGGACCGCGCCATAGCCAAGTGAGGATCGTTCCACGTCGAGAAGCCGGCCGTATGGACCGACATGCGTGAAGGGCTGAAGAGCGGCCCGCACGTCGCGGTCCTGCACCAGCGCCGCAAACAAGGTCAGCGTGCGGTCTTCGCGGGAGCGGCCGGAAAGCACCTCCAGCGTGCGCCAAAGTTCTGCTTTTCGCTCAGGTGACACCGCGACCTTGGCGCCGGCGAGCAGGCCGATAATCCATTCGAGCGCCCAAGCGCGTTCGTCTTCGTCATCGATCCGCTCCAAGGGCTGGAGCCCTAACGCGCCCTCTTCGCCGAGATCGAAAAAGTCGCCTTGCAGTCCCAGGATCGTGGCGCGCGCCGAACGCCCCTTGTCGAACAGGTAAAGTTGCGCGTCGGGATAACGCAGCCATTGGGCGGCGAGCGTTGCGAGCAAGACGGATTTGCCAGCGCCGGTCGGACCGACAATCAGCGTGTGACCGACATCGCCGACATGAAGGTTGAGACGAAACGGCGTTGCGCCATCAGTCGCCGTCAGCATCAAGGGCGGGCCGTCCAGATGCGCGTTGCGCGCAGCGCCCGCCCACACCGCGCTCGTCGGCACCAGGTGTGCGAGGCTGGGCGACAGGAGAACCGGCCGGCGTGCGTCGGCATAAGCTGACCCTGGAAGGCCGCCGAGCCAGGCCTCGACGGCGTTCATCGATTCAACCTGCGTCACGAACCCAAGGCCGTCCGTCACTTGCTGGATTTGCCGAACGGCTTCGTCCGCCGCTTCTTCGGTCAGCTCAGCGACGACAATCGTCAGCGTTGCAAAGCCGGCGCAAACCGCATCGGCGCCCAATTCCTGAAGCGCGGAATCGGCGTCCTCGGCCTGATTGGAAGCGTCATTGTCGAGGAGTGCTGCCTCTTCGCGAAACAACGCCTCGCGCAGAAGCGTGAGCAACCCCTTCCGCTTCGAGAACCAGCGTTTGCGAATCTTCTCTAGTTCGCGCCGCGCCTCTTCACGGTCGAGCGGCAAGAACCGCGTTACCCAGCGATACGAGACAGCCAAGCGATTGAGGGCGTCGAGAAGGCCCGGCTCAGTCTCGGTGACAAAGCTGCGAACCGAGATCACCCTCAAATGATTGGCGCCCAGCTTTGGCGCGAGGCCGCCGACCAATGGGGCATCAGACAAGAGCGCATCCAGATGGAACGGCGTCTCTGGCGCCACAACCCGGTGAGGCCGATCGGAAACGCAATCATGGAGGTAGGTCAGCGTCTGCTCGTCATTGAGCCAGCGCGCCTCCGCGGCCATCGTTTCCAGCAGCGCGAGGAGCTGTTCGCTCTCGGCGACAAAGCGCTCGAGATGGGCGCGATAATCGACGGACGCGGCGGTGTCAGCATCGGTAGCGCCGGCACGGCCGCCGCCCTCGAACAACATGCTTTCGAGCTTGCCCTGACGCTCCGCCGGCGGGAGCCACGTCAGCGTTAGAAAATATTGGCTCTCGAACCGCGCGCCGGCGTGCTCGAAGACCGCCCGGCGCTCCTCATCGATCAGCCAAGCGAGCGCATTGGGCCAGAGGCTGTCCGGATAGCCGGGCGCCGGCGAACGCCGCGCCTCTACATGCAGGCACCATCCTGAACCGAAGCGGCGCAGCGCATTGTTGAGGCGCGCACTTGCGCCCATCAATTCCGATGGTGTCGATGAATCTAGATCGACACCGCGAAACGCCAGCGTGCGCTGGAACGCACCGTCCTTGTTGAGCACCACGCCGGGCGCAATGAGCGCCGCCCACGGCAAATAATCGCTCAGCTTCGCGGGACGGTTTTGATAGGGGCGCAGGTCAAGCATGATTGTTCGCCTTCACGCGTCGAGGAAGCTTGGCTTGGCGAGATGCCGAGGCCAGGTGTCGAGGAACCAGGGATCGCGCGATGCGGCCCACGCCGCCGCGCCCTGCGCGATCGCCCAGAGCGGCAAGCCG
>JADLHI010000369.1 GCA_020848895.1 Hyphomonadaceae bacterium | reverse complement strand
TCGCATACGGCGGCGTGTCGGTCGTACTCGCCCTGGTGAAGATAATTGTCACCCCGGCGTCTCTTCCAGCGGCAATCAGCCCGTTCACGTTCGGCAGGATGTCGCGGGCATGTTGACTGGAATAGGGTTGGCCTTCGTCAACGAAGGCCACTTGAAGATCGATCACGAGCAACGCCGTCGCTCTTGGGTTCACGACATCAAAGCGAAAGCAAGGCCGTGTCCCATCAACGAGATGAGTGGGGAGGGTGATCCGATGCATGACCTCAAGCTCCTGTTCTCAGGCATGGTCCATCAGGCTGGCGACCGGCACCATCGGGCATCTGCCTCGACACCGAATGGAGTTCCTCGCAGCGACGCGTAAATTCAGGCTTGTCGCAGAATAAGGAGACCCTACCGTCCGCGCCGGCGAACGCTTGTCTTTGCGGAGAAATCGCCGGTCATTTGGGCGAAACTGCACAGTCGTGGCGCGGAGGCCGGAGGGGTGCTACCCCTAATGGGCCAGATGAGCGCCACCTCGCAGCAACCTGCACTGTCGCCCCTGGGCGAGCCGTCCGTGATCGCCGGCTATGCGCGCGCGATCGCGCGTGCGCTGGAGCACAAGGGCGTCGATAGCGCGCGCGCATTGCGCGCCGCCGGCCTGCCGGAGGGCGTGAGCAACGATCCCTTGGAGCGCCTGACCGCCAGCCAGGTCACTGCACTCTACCGCGTGTGCGTGGACATGACGCACGACCCGTATTTCGGTCTCACGGTCGCGCGGTTCATCCACGCCTCCAACATCCACGCGCTCGGCTATGCGCTGATGGCGAGCCGCACACTGATGGATTTCTGCCTCCGGCTGGAGCGCTATTTCGCCATCGTTTCGCAGGGAGCAGTGCTGCGCGTCGAGCGGCAGGACGGCGAAGTGACGCTGCGTTTCCGCCGTCAGACCAGCCTCTGCGGCGAAACCGAAGACGCCTTCGCCGCCTTCGTGCTGCGCTTCATGCGGCTGCTCTACGGCAAGCCGCTGAAGCCGTTGCGCGTCGAACTGCACCATGCTTGTCCGAATGACGGACCATCGCCATACTTCAGGGAATTCGGGATTTTGCCAAGCTTCGGCGTCCCGCAAAGCGCGCTTGTCTTCGCCGCGGACGCGATGGACGGACCGCTCTCCGGCGCCTGTCCAGATCTGGCCGAGTACAACGACCGCATCGCGGCCCAGTCCCTCGCCCGCCTGAGCCGCAATGACGTGGTTGCGCGCGCGCGCGCCGCCATTATCGAGCGGCTGGCCACCGGCGATTGCAGCCGGCGCGAGGTCGCGCGCGTACTGGGTTTGAGCGAAGCGTCGCTGCAGACGAAGCTAGCCGAGCGCGGCGCAAGCTACCAGTATCTGGTAAGCGATACGCGCCGCGAACTGGCGCTGGGCTATCTTGCCCAACGTCATCTTTCGATCACCGAAATCACCTTCCTCCTGGGTTTCACCGACGCCAGCAATTTCACCCGCGCCTTCCGGCGCTGGATGGGCGTTTCGCCGACGCGCCATCGAGCCGAGCTGATCGAGGGTCGAATCTAGCCCAAGTCGTCGCACCGCTACGATTCAAAATGACACCGCGCGTCCGCTCAGTAGCGCGCCATGCACTGTGCCTGGATAAGCGCTATTGCAGGCTTCGCCGGCGAAGCGCAGAACCCCGCCAGCTTCAGCGCGCGCCAGCACGTCGCGCTCGGCGCGCCCGCTCCCTACTGCGTTAAATGAATACGATCCCCCTGCCCGCGGATCGCTGGACCAGCGCGTCAGCTGCCAAGCGATCGGATCAGGCGCCCGCGCGCCAAACATGGCGCGCACCGCCTCCATTGCTTCCGCCACAATGGCGCGATCGTCGCGCGGCTCAACAGCGCGCGCGGCGTCTGCGCCGGTAAAGCCCAGCAGGAGCGGCGCGCCAATCTTGGCCAAGCTCACCCATTGCGACCAGCGGCCCGGCGTCTCCTTCATGAGTTCATGCCAATCGTACTCTGGGGCCCAGAACACCCGATCGAACCGGAGGAAGTGCTTGTTCAGCAAACCCATGCCCAGGCGTTCGATCGCCTGCCGCTTGTCGCCCGGAAGCTCTGGCGCAAAACGGATGGCGCCGCTCTTCAAAACTCCAAGTGGAACGGTGACGATTACCTGATCGGTGCGCCGCGTTTCACCATTGCTAAGCTCAACTTCCGCACCGCCTTCGCCCCAGCGCACCTGCGCAACGGTCGAAGTCAGCCAAATGTCCAGACCTCGCGCCAGGATGTGCGTGATCTGATCATAACCGCCCGGAAAAAGCACATCGTGGCCGTCAAACTCCTCCGCGTCCTCGATGTTACGGGCGGACAGGTTCTCGGCGGCCCCGGAATATTCCTGCTCGTAGTTACCGGCGAGATGGAACTCGAGTTGAGCCCGCTGGATGGCGGAGCGACGATCCGGCGGGCTGACGCGATCGATCGCTGCGCGCAGCGACGTATCCTCTGCACGCTCCGCGGCCTCTATCGCATCCTCAACAACGCGGCTTGCCCAGTCGCCACCACGCCAGCGCACGCCGACGGCGCGCAATGATTGCGCAATATGCAGCTGAGAGCTGTCGTAGCTTGTCATCACCGTGGCGGCGCCGGCCTCTGCAGCCAATTCCGTCACAGGGTTGCGCTCGACGCCGTGAATCCATGATGCGCCGAGATCTACCGGGAGGTCTTGCCAAAGTCGGCTTGTGTGAATGCGCCCGCCAATGCGGTTGCGCGCCTCAAGAACTGTCACGGCATGGCCAGCGTCACTGAGCGCCCGCGCGGACGAAAGGCCAGCTATCCCAGCACCGATTACGAGAATCGAGCGTGATCGCGCCGCGCACGCTGTTTGTGGTGGGGCCAACACAGCCGCGCCCGTCGCTCCAATTGCTTGTCGCCTACTCAGCATGGCTTGGCCCAGCCCTCCTTCAACCGAACCCTATCGCACCCCGCATACATCTGAGGCACTTCCTAACGTCCGTCTCGGACTACCTTAGGCTGCGCGCCTGAGACTGGCTTGCGACCTCGCCGCATCTTTCGACCAGGCAGTACGCCCACACCGCGCAGGGATGGGTTAGCTCCATCGGGCTCAACCCCACGACCTACGTAGCCTGTGAAGCGCCACGCGCTGCCGGCCAGTTACGCCGCATTAGTTCCGCGTTGAGGTGCGACATAAGCTACGCTTACCTACACGACGGGCCGTTGCCTGCACCTTCCGACGACTGATTCGACGCGCGGACCCAATCTCTCCAGCTCCCGATGCCGTCCTGCCTTGGGACGCGCTCTCGTTTCGCCGCCCATGCCCTGCGGCCGTCGCACGCCAACGCAAGAGGCCGAGTGCTCGGCTTCGCCTGCGCGCCGCACCAACCTCTTGCGTTGGCGCCGCATGCGCTTGCTCTCCGTCCGCTGTTCGAGGGCGTCGCGAGCGCGACCCCGGCGGAACAGGTCGTCCGGGAACGGAGTGAAGACAATGGATCGTGCGCAATTCGAAATCGTCGGCAATGTCGGCAAGGTCGAGATCAAAGAGATCAAGAAAGGCAAGCTGGCCCTCCTTTCAATCGCCACCTCGGAACGCTGGAAGCGCGAAGACGGCGAATGGGCCGAGAAGACCTATTGGCATCGCGTCGCAGTGTTCCCCGCCGCCAAGGTCGCCCGCATCGAAACCCTCGTGCAGAAAGGCACGCGCGTGAGGCTCGTTGGCCAAATCCGACCCGGCTCCTACGACGACAATACCGGGCGCACAAAATATGTGGTCGAGTTCGTGGTCGGACCGTTCGGTGACTTCGAGGTTCTCGCGCGCGGGAAACCGCGTGACGAGACCGAGAGCAACGAGCCAGCGCCTCGCGCCAAGCGCGGAAAAGCCGCAAACGCCGTAGCTTGATCCGGCGCAGACCGGCTGCCTTCGGGCAGCCGGTCTAAGCGGCCGTCATTGCTGGCCGTACAGCCTCCCTCTGACTCTGGATGCGACAGCGCTCTATCCTGCTACGCACGCACGCGTTCGCGTATGCGCGCATAGAGATGTGTGGCGCGCTCGTGGGCAAGCTCCACTGCGACGGCGAACCGCTGATGTGTAACGCGATCTGCCGCCCAGCCCGCCTCACATCGGACGACAAGGTGATAGACGTCGCCATAGCTGCTGACGTCGCGCTGATACGCGACCTCCGCGACTTGAAGTGAGCCGACTTCACGTGCGCGCGGACCAGGCTCCAGCTTACAGCCGTAGCGATTCTCGATCTCCGGGAACGCGCCCTCCTCCTGCGTGCGTCGGCGAAAATGCTCAAACAGGACGCTAGGATCGCACCCGCGATACACGCGGAAATTCATACCTAGCCCCGCATAGTCCGCGCGCGTGTGCCGCACTGGCGGATCATACGCGAGCGAGACCCGCACGTGCCTGCGCCCGGCATCGCTCTGAAACGCCGTCGGGATCGGGATTTCGTAGATAGCGAAGTGATCGATAGCGAGTTCGTCGTCGGCGTACAGAATGACGCGCGGATCGCCGGAGAACGCAGCGCGTTCAAGATCGGGCACGCCGTATCCGCAGGTCCGTGCGATCAAGCTCTCATCAATGGCGCCGAGCCGGTCGCGCGCCTCGTCTGGCGTGGCGGCCGAAATCGCCAACAACGCGCGAACAAGATTGGCCGACGCATTCGGCAATCGGGCGAGCACAGACGCAGCCTTAAATGCAAGCCGCGGCGCCGCATAGGAAGTGCCAGATCCACTCGCAAACAGCCGATCGACTGGCGCGTGGCTCAAGGTCAGAACGCCGGCGCTCGGAAGCTGATCGCCGCGCAGCAGCCGGCGCACGACGGGGTCAAATACCATCGTCCCGCCGATTTCTACAAAGTCCGGCTTGATCGCGCCTTCTGGACCTGGCCCTACGCGCGTGAACGGGGACGGTTCGAGCGCCGCGGTGATCGGACGCACACGGGCGTCTTGCCCATGCTCCTCGCCAAGGCCCGGACCCTGCGCGAGGGCGCCCACGGTAATGGCATTGATCGCGCCACCGGGCTCAAAGAGCCGATTGTCCTCTTCGCTCAGATAGCGCGGATACTCGGTGACAGCCTCTTCAAGCGCTTCCCCGCTGCGCGGTGTACGATTGCCCGACGTGCAGATGATGACGACATCGAGATCGCGCGCGAGTTCGTCCAAGGTTGCCGCCCATGCGCCGACCTTGCCGCCATCATAGACGCTGTAGCGATCCGCAAGCGCGACCACGAAAATCCTGCAGCCGTGACGCTCATGGAGCGTGCCGATCGCCTCGCGCATGATATTGGGCGCGAGCGCTGTAGCTGCGAAATTGCCCGTGTCATCGACAACGCGGGCGGCGCACAAGCGGAACGGTCGCTCAAGGACGCCACTCTGCAGCTGAGCGGCCAGATCGCCAAACAGTGCAATGCCCGCCACGCGCGTTCCATGCCCATGTGCGTCCACACTGGCGAGCGTTGCGGGCACAGCAATTGCGTCAATCAACGCGTCGGCGATGAGGGGGTGATCATTGACGCCGCTGTCGATGATGCCGATCAACGGAGCCTCTGGGTCAACGGCGCCGAGCGGCGGCGTCTCCGCCAGACTCATGTCCAAGCGCTCACTCGCTTCCACATCAAGTTGGGGCGGAAGGTCGATACTGGCGATCTCGGGAACATCAAGCAACGCGCGCACCACTGCGCCTGTTGCACGAATGCGTGTCAGCGCGATGGACGGTCCACTATAACGATCAACGACGGCGCCGCCCTGATTGGTGACGAAGGTCTCGACCTGTGCGACCTTCGCCTCGCGCAACGCGCGCTGGCCAAGATCCCACATCTCCACATCGACCGTGTACGTCGCGCCAACATCGAAGTCGTCAGGACCAGCGAACCCCTCGTCCTTCAACCGTCGCCCCACGCGATCGCCTGGATCGACTGCCGAAACGGACGCAATCGCCGTCACGAAACCCGCATACGGCGGATTTGCGCGGCCGGGCTGCGCCGGTTGCGAATATGCACTCAGACGCGCCTGGAAGGCAGCAAGGTCCCGCGTATTCGCGAACAGCACCAGAGAGCGATCAGCATCGCTCGATAACAGGGTCAGACCAATGCTCGCCCACTGCTCTTCGCTTACAGGCGCGTCGAGCCGCACGCGCAGAATAAGCGACGGGTCAATCGCTGCGGGGCGTGCGCGGCGACTATCCGCAACCACATCTTCCACTTCACGCGTCAGGCGCGCGCCATGCACCGCGTGATCGCGCGGCGGCATCGAACCGAAACCGGGCCGTTTGCGACGCTCAAGCCGCTCGGGCAGACGCGCAAGACGGAGATGATCGTATCGCGCCAACTGTCACCCGCCGCGCTAAGATTTGCGGCGCGCGCGGCCGCGCCGACGCCGGACCATGTCCTTGACCGCGCCTTGCATGTCGCCCGCTTCGACCTTCACGCGACGCGCAATGATGGGAGCTTTAATAGCTTGCAGGCAGGCGCGTTCAATGTCGGCGAGTGAGTACTCGGCAAACGCGTCAATGAACGTCGCCGGATCGACGTCCACCTGCACGTTGCGGAACTTGCGTTTCAGGAATTGGCCGATCTGCGCCTTCGTCGGCAAGTCGAACCACATCACCTCGTCAAAGCGTCGGAAAATGGCGCTATCGATCGAATCCTCAAGATTGGTGGCTGCGACGAGAAACCCATTGGGCTTGATGCGCTCGATGAAGAGCAAGAGGCTGTTTACAACACGGCGCAATTCACTGTGTTCAGACGCGTCATCGCGCGCGCGCGCCAAAGCGTCGAACTCGTCGAGAAACACCACACAAGGCTGCTTGCGCGCAAATTCAAACACCTTACGGACGTTACCGGCCGTCTCGCCCAGAAACGATGAAATCAAACGATCGAGCTTGACGACAAAGAACGGCAGCTTGAGTTCGGCGGCGAAGACCTCTGCGGTCAGTGTCTTGCCCGTGCCGGGCGGCCCGCAGAAAAGGACGCGCGAGCGCACAGGGAGCGCCTTGCGCTGAATATCTTCAGCCCGGCGGAATTCTTCAACGAGGCCCTTGAGCACGCGGACATTGTCCGCGCTCAACACAACATCGCCCAGAACGTGCGTTGGCTCGATCCGTTCAACGAGTTCGGCGGCGGCATCAGGAAACGGAATGAGCGGCGCGAGCCCCCTAGGGCGGCTAGATTGCGCGGCAGGCGTCGATGCGGACGCATCCAGCACCTTACGAAGACTGCGCGCGAGCGCGACGTTTCCCTTGCGCTCTTCCTCGCCAATGATGAGTTCGGCGACAGCACGAAACTCGTCGTCGCGGCCATGGCTGGCGAGCAGTTTCTTGATCAATTCACCGCGCGCCATGCGTCACCCCCTTACGCGCTGTGACCCTAGGTCGATTCAGGGGCTGCGGTCACGACGCCGTGCGAGCGATCATGTGCGCCCAAGCGTTTGTACCGGATTTGTTCTCAAACGTCCAGGCTTATCCACAGGGCGAGTACGGTTGGTGAACCCGGCCGATGATCGAGCCCCGCCGTCGATCGGAGCCCGCTAGGCGCAAACGCGGCCCGCAACGGCGGGCGCCGTCCTTCACTTCGTTACGGCCTTCGGTGCAGGCCGCGCCCACGCCTAGCTTGAGGGGGGCTCCGCCGTCGGGGCTCGATCATCGGGATTGATCTCCGGACGCGCCGGAGTTTCGCTCATGTCGTCTGTTGTCTCCTCTCCTTCACCTGGCTCATCGGTTGCTGCTTCTGGTCCTGATGTCCGTCTGTCACCGGCCCAACGTGTCACCGCGCAGATCAAGGGCGCGCTCGAACGCGGCGTACGTCCCTGGATCAAGCCGTGGGACGATGGCGGCGCTGGTTTCGTTCTGCCGCTGCGCGCGAACGGCGTGGCATATCGAGGCGTGAACGTCGTCGCTCTGTGGACTGCCGCAACGGAGCGCGGCTATCGCTCGCCATTCTGGTTCACGTTCAAGCAGGCGCTCGCCTTGGACGGCTGTGTCCGCAAGGGCGAACGCGGGTCGTTCGTGGTGTTCTACGCAGAGAAGAAGTCCACTGGCACCGAAGGGACAGCCGAAGATGAAACTGAGGTCGGCGTGCGGCGCATTCTGCGCGGCTACACGGTGTTCTCAGCCGATCAGATCGAAGGGCTTCCCGAGAACTTCTATGCGCCGCCGGCGCCGGCGGCGCCGCTCGAAGGGCGCGAGGCCGAACTTGTCGGTCTCATGGAGCGCGTGCCCGCTCTCGTACGGCACGGCGGAACGCGGGCCTTCTATGATCCGCGTGCTGATTTCATCAGCCTGCCGGAACGAGGTGCGTTTCGTGATCTTGGGACCTATCTGGCCACGCGCGGCCATGAGTTGGGCCATTGGACCCGCGCACCCTCGCGGCTCGATCGCGATTTCGGCCAGAAGCGGTTTGGCGATGCGGGCTACGCCTTGGAGGAATTGGTGGCTGAACTCTGCGCCGCGATCCTGGGCGCGGTGCTCGGCTTTCCCGGCGAGCATGTCGAAGACCATGCCGCCTATATCGCCTCCTGGCTCACGGTGCTGGATCAATCTCCTTCCGCCTTCCTGAGTGCCGCAGGAAAAGCGCAGGCCGCCGCCGATTACCTGCTCGGTTTCATGGGCTGCCGCCCCGATTTGCACGGGGGGGATTAGGCCAGGGTAGTCCACCGCTCTTGGATTAACGCCGTGCGCCACAGTGCGTTCTTGCCTGCGCTGGCGCGGGTGATGCATGGCCGGGTTAATGGGTGCGAGGACGACCAAGGCAAGGACGCGGTGGCGGCTGGCGGCGACGCTGGCTGTGGTCGGCGCCGTTGGCGGCGCGGCGATGTTTGCGCATCCGGCGCCGGCGCTAATCTACAATCCATCACCGAGCGTGCCGCGCGGGTTCTATGTCCGAGATCAACGGCCAGTTGGGGTCGGCGCCTTTGTGACGTTGCGGGCGGCGGACGCCTCCCTGGCCTACGCGCAAGCGCGGGACTTCACGGATCGCACCGACCGCTTCATCAAGCGCGTGGCGGCAATTGGCGGGACGCGGGTGTGCGCCGAAGGCGACCGCGTGACCGTCCCCGGTCGGGGCGCCGTGACGCGGCTGGCGCGGGACAATGCCGGTCGGGTTCTGCCCTCTTGGGACGGTTGCCGAACCTTGGTCTCCGACGAGGTCTTCCTTCTCGGCGACACGCCGGATTCCTTCGACAGCCGCTATTGGGGACCAGTGCGCATATCCGCGGTCGATGGCGTCTGGCGGCCTTTGTTCTAGTCGTCCTGGTTCTTGACTTGTTCGTTTCCGCATGCCGGGATGGGCGCGGATACTCGTCATGATCGTGCTCTTCTTCATCTTCGTTTTGGTGGGCTGGTCGCTGCTCGCCACAGGCGCGCGCCGTGCGGTGCCGCTGGCCTTGAGTGCGGGCGCGGCCTGGCTCGTATGGTGCCAGGAAGGCGATGTGACGATAACAATCCTGGTCGGGCTTGCGGTGCTGGCCATTGTCGCCCTTCTCTTCGACTGGCTCATTGTCGCGACCCGTTGGCGCTCGACTTTTATCGCCCTGGAAGCCACCGGCGCATGTGCGTTCGGACTGTTGAGCGGCTTTGCGATTGCCGGATCGAGCGGCGTGTCAGGAACGCCGTTGCTGCTCTCGATGATCTCCTTCGCCCTGATCGCGACCACCGTGACTCTGCGATTTCGAGCGAACACGTAGTCGATCCCGGTTCGTTGAGAGGCCAGGTCCGAACACACGTTGATGAAGTTTGAACTCGTGCAGAAGACGAGACTGCAGCGGCCCCTGTTTTCGTCGCGTGATTTCTGCAGCGGAATCGTGAGAGAAATTGGCGGAGTGAAGAAGCGGGATGATGCGGGAAGAGAGAATTTTTAGGGCAAGATAAAGCGCACCGTTTTCGCACACCAATTGCTTGTGCGCCTTTGCTTTTTCGCACGGTGCGGTGTGGACTCGAACGGTGCGGACACGGCGTTGTTCAATTCCGCATCGAGGGCCCGCTTCCATGAGTGCGACGAGCTTCAATCAGATATTCCGGACGCAGCGTTTGCACCGCGACGCGGTGGCGATCGCATCGCTCGGCTCGATGCGGTTTCATCGCTCGATCGAACGCGACGAACTTGTCGGCAAGGCGAAGAGCGGCAGAGCCCAGGGTGGTGGCGGCGGTCGTGGAACGCTCTCGCACAAGCTCGCCGAGCGGCTCGGCGGGCCGCGGCGCTTCGGGTTCGGCGACGGGGTTGGCGCGGGCGCCTACGCCTTCGATCCGCGCCAGCGGGCGATCGTGAAGATCCACTATTTCGGTCACGGCGGCGGTGGCGGCGGAGCGCTTGCAGCGCATGCCCGCTATGTTGCGCGGGAGGCGGCCTCGCGCGGCGACCCGTCAGCGGCAGAACAGGCGATGGAAGCTGAGCCCGTGACGGATGCGCGGGAGGCGCAAGCTCGCGCCAACGCTGCCTATCTAGCGCGCGGCGACGGCGCTGACCGCAGCGTTTTCTATGACGCTGGCGGCGACGGCGTGGACGGCGCTGGCAAGGCAGCCGCATGGGCCAAGGCCGACCGGCGGCATTTCCGTATCATCCTCGCGCCCGAAAATGGCGCGGCGATTGGCGATCTAAACGCGTACACGCGGGAAGTGATGCAGCGGGCCGAAGCCGCGCTCGGGACGCGCCTTGAATGGGTCGCCGTGAACCATTGGGACACCGACAATCCCCACACCCACATTATCCTGCGCGGGAAGACGCGGGATGGTCGCGATCTCGTCATTCCGCGCGAGTTCGTGAAGCACGGTTTTCGCGAAGCGGCACGCGATGTCGCCACGGACCGGCTCGGAAACCGCACTCGCGACGACGAGCGCCGGGCGCTCGATCGCGAGACGCGGGCGCACCGCCCTACCCGCCTGGACGGCATGATCGCCGGCCAGATCGGACCGGATGGCAGCGTGCGCGTCGCGGACCTGGCGGCGGCCAACGGCGACCCAAACGTGACCAATGCGCTCAAGGCGCGGGCGCGTGAGCTACAGCGGCTCGGGCTTGCAAGCGAAGTGAAGCGCAATGTGCTGAGCTTCCAATCCGACTGGCGAGGGCGGCTGGGCGCGATGGAGATGCACCTCGATATCCGCAAACGCCTCGTCAACCAACGCACCGTGGAACGCGGTGCAGAGGCGCAAGCACGGCACGCTGGGTTGCGATCGTTGCTCCAGCGGTGATGCCGGCGCCGCTCTTCAACCCGTAGTTGCCCGCTCTTTGCCGCACCCCTCATGGGATTTTCTGATTGCACGGCCCAGCGTTCCAGATCGGCGGTTTATGACAAGACGGAAAATGCGGTCAGTCGGCCGGGCGTAGCGGCCACACCTTCCAAGCACTGCGTACGGCATCATCTGCGAGGTGTGGATTGAAGCAATAGAAGGTTGCTCGGGCAATTTCGTCTGGCTCGAAGGTTTTCTCGCACACGAAGCCGATGACGTGGATGCGTTCGCGCACGGTAGGTGATGCTCGCCCTGGGCAGCGTTCTTCGTAGAGACCCGCGATCGCCTCTGATTGCCCAGTGGCCGGGTTCGTCCATCGGCGAACAAACTCCGGCTGCACGTTTTCAGGGCCGTTGGCGATCTGGACCCAATCGCCACGATCACCTCCAATTCCAAGGAAGCCGCGCGCATCCACCATGATCATGTGGATGTCAGATGTGGGCGCAGGAAACTTGACTGGCCTGTTGCCACGGTAAGCTTTCTCGCCAATGCGCTCCTGAGCTTTGATAATTTCGCCCTCCTCACTTTGGATTTTCTCGGCCAGCGGGGCACCAGGTGCGGGAGTGGTCAGCACCAACGAGCTGAACGTACCGTCGGTAGTCGTCGCCGCTTGGACAGCGTCCGATGCGCGCAGGCTAACCAGTTCGACCAGCCATGGCGGGGAGGACCGCACGCGAAAATCCACCGTGCTCTCTCCGACGCCGCAATTGACCTCATAGTCGGCGGTGGCGCCCGCCAGATGCAACGCCTCGGCAAATCGAAGTTCAAAGAATAGTCCACGCTCATCCTCGGCGACAGCTCGGCCAGCGGCCCGGTCATCAAGGCGGACGCGCAGATTGCCGATCGCGTCGGCGGTGCGGGTGAGCAGCGGCCCAGCCCAGGTTACACCGGCGAGCGCGTCTGCAGCGCGCACCGTGGCGACCACCTCTTCGAGGCTAAGCGAATGAAACATTCCCCAATGTAGGCCATCTGCGCGCAACTGCTAGCCTGGCTTTCGTCGAGCTAGTTCGCATTCAAGCCGTGAGCCCGCGAACCCAAAGAACGCTTCCAACGCGCTTCTGCAGCGAACGCATCCGCCTCGGTGGTGGTGGAGCCGAACACTTCCAGAATTGAGATTTGAAACGCTTCTTGCGTCCGCTGCAGGCGGCTGATCAGCAGGCGATTGCCGCCATGTCCGTTGGCCGCGTACTGGCGCCACCGCGACAGGAATCCGCCGCCGCCGAAAGCAGCGCCGACATACTGTTCACCTGTCACCGGACAAACGAGAAGATAGACGCCGTTGACGGCGAGCTTCGCTTCCCAGTTCGGCGCGAGGCTGGAGATGTCGCGTTGCGAGAGGTGCACGCCCATATAACCCGGCCACTCAACGTCTCGAATATCGCGTCGGAATTCGAGGATCGGTTTGTCGCGCTTGTCGGCGCGCTGAACCCACTTCCGTTTGCCCTTGCCCCAATCGATTACCAGACGCCCTTCAAGGGAGGCGAAACGGGCATCGCGCTCCAGCGTGTAGATGGTCACGGTGCCGGGCGGGCAAATCTCATCCGTGAAGTTGAACCTCTCCTCGACTGCATTTGGCTGCGCGCTCACCACCGCTGACAAGCCGACGAACACCTCCTCCCCGACCGGATCGACGACGAACGAGGCCACGTGGCCGCCGACGATGAACTTCTCACGGCCCTGGATGGATTCGTAGCGCGCGAACTCGGCGGGATCACGCCGCCAGAGCCGGTATGTGGACCAGCCCAGCTTCATGCGGTTGTCCTGGTGACGAAGCACCTTCGTCGTGGCGAGCGGGATGCCGGCGCCGTTCAACAGCAGATTAAACGTGAGCATTCCCGGCCCTCCGATCAAAGCGGTCAGTTAGGCGACAGGACCGGCCGCAAAGCGCCGGTTTAGCCACAACAATACCTCCGTCCACCCGCGATACGGCACCACGGCGATATAGGCCGCGATCAGCCAATCTAGCTCACCGAAGGGCTCGAGGAATTCGACCTTTTCCAACTCGGCGGCCATTGCGCGAAGCCCTTCCCAAGTCGCGCCGTGATAGTCGTGCGTTCGCAGCGAGCCCGTCCGCTGGTGGCGCGCCGAAAAGAAGAAGCCTCCGCTATCTAGCGCCGCGCCTTCGTGCGTGAGGTGCGAGAACGGCGCCCAGAGCTGCTGGCAAATCGTCTTTTCACCCGCTGCCGCGAGCAGGAGCATCAGCGCCCTGCTCGTGCTGGCGCGGCCGACGAAGGAGTCGTTGAACAGGTCGTCCTCGCCTGTATACCGGATATCGTTATTGAAACGCCAAACTTGCTCGAACGAATAGTAGAACGAGGGCAGCGGCTGGTTTTCGGAATGACGGCCGTTCCACTCGCAGAGAGTTCGCAGCGTCTCAGCCAAGGGCAGCCGGACTTCAGCTGGCGCACCTAATTTGCAGAGCGCGAAATACAAAACGATCTGCCCGACGATCGCCGCCTCACCCCAGAAGCTAGTGTTCGGAAAGCTCTCCGCGACGATCGCGGCAGCTTTGGTGGCAACGGCATCGTCGAGACGCTCCCGACGCGGCGAGAGAAGCAGCGTGGCGGCCGCTTGGGCGATAAGCGCACGCCTCTCCAGCATGATGGGCTGCTCGCCCATGAAGTCGCCATCTGACCAGACTTTGTCCGGTTCAAAGCCGGCTGAGACGCACTCCGCGATGAGATCTTCGGCGTGATCCAGTACGCTTTCACAAAGGTGCTGGACGACCTCCCTGCTCCGCTTCCCCGTCGCCATAAGCGGCAGGACACGCACGGCCTGCACCACGCTGTGCTGGAACAGCGCGTAATGGTTTCCGGCAGCTTCCCACGGTCGTTTGAGGATTTGCGATATGACGCCGTACTGCCCGATCATCGCTTCGATGGCGGCGGTCGATCCGCCGCCGGAGAGAAGCTCGTCATCGAGTGCCGCCAGTTTCTCGACTTCGATGTTTCCGCGGCCATCCCCGCTGTGCATATTGAGCACCGCACGAACGCCCTCAATGCTTGTCGGCCAGACCTTCGCCGAGTTCTTCAGGAACAGCGTCAGAAGATTGCCGCGCCCCCAAAGCTGGAATTCTTTCGTGCGTGAGGTTTTCAGGTTCGCTCGCAGTCGATCAAGTTCGACCTCGGCCTCCTCGTCTATCGTCCCGTTCGTGACGAAGACAGCGGTCGCTCTCTCATCCTCGGATATGTAGTACGTCGGCGACGCGGGCACTTGGATGAGTTCAAGCAGCTGCGGCAGATGCGTTTGCGCCTGGTTCTTCGTGAACCGGCCGCCGGGATTGCCCTTCAGCTGGAAGAAGAACAGCTCGCCTTGCGGATCGCGGGCGATCACGTCCTTGCCGAATTCCAACGGGCTGTGCCGCGAATTGTGCAGCACCGTCCAGCCGTCAGACACGAGTGCCTGAACGAAAGCGGGCTGATACTGCCGCTCCGACTGACTATCCAGCCAGGATTCTACTAGCCTCTCGATCAAGGAATTCCCGCTTCTTCTCTTCAAGAACAGCGCTTAGCCGCGCCTCGGCTGCCGCCTTCTCCTCCGGTGTCATCTTTTCCATGGCGGCCATGGCGCTCGGCGACACGACCACGGTCGGCGCGTGCCACTGCCCGTTGGCATCGAAGGTGTGGTGCATCTTGTTGATGCCTTCGAGGAATATCTCGAAATCGAAGGGCTTGCCGCCGGCGTTCACGACGTTGCCGGTTTCCTCAGTCACCTTGCTCATCTCGTCGAACAGCATCTCCGACTGACCGCGCGCGAACTGCTCGGCGATGCCATCAAGCAGCTTCAAGAGCTCGTCGGTTGTGAAATCATATATCGACATTGAAGTCGCCAGCGTGGTCTGGGCTGCGATCTGGCGCGGCGCGAAGTCGCCGACGCTCCCGTCCGCGCGGTTGATCGCGCCGCCGGCGCCCTCATGCTGGATATGCGCCTTTATCTGACCGATGATCGGCGACTTTTTCGCAATCATGGCACGGATCGTATCGACGGCCGCCTGCCTGCTGATACGTTCGATCTCGGGAAAAGTCGGCAGCATTAGACGTCCTCCTCCCCGGGTCCGCGCGCCAGCCCGTAGACCCGCTGCAGGATCGCGACGCCCTCTTCCTTCGTCAGCGGCACAGTGAAGGATTTGGGGTCCAACTCCTCATCCGGCATCGCCGCGATGAAGCGGCGCAAGTCGTCCTTGATCGGATCGGCCAGAGCCACGGTCCCAGCACCGGGCAACAGCTGGACGAGGCGGAAGATGTCATTGCGATGTTTTCTGATATCGTCGCTATCGACCTGTTCGCCTTCCGAGCGACGCTGCGACAGATCGAGGAAGGCTCGCGCCTTGAACGGCACCAGCAGCGTCGGGCCGAGGATGGACACGCCATCAAGAATTTCGCGCCCGCTCTGAACTGCGGCATAGTAGTGCTCGTCGAGAAGCAGCGCGGACAGGCTGAGGATCGCGTCCTCAACGGTCAGACGCACGTATCGATCGCTGCCCGGTAGGTCCAGCGCAGCGGTCGGCCGCGCGAACAGCTCGATCATGTAGGGAAACCCAGTGTCAGTCGGCTTCTCGAAGCGGTAGAATTTCCGCTCGCCTTCATAGAGCGCGTGTTTCTGGTATCCGGCCGCATCAAGGAAATCGGCAAAGGTCCGGGCGAAGGCCGCGTCAACGACTTCGACGCAGAGCACGATGTCGAGATCCTTGGTGGCGCGATACGGCAACCCCGCTGCGGTGAACAGCAGGTCGCAGGCCGCGCCGCCGATCAGCACGTACTGATCGCCGTGCGCCGCGAAATACCGCCGGAAGGTCTCGATGCCGACTACCATAGCGCCTCCAGAACCTTCTGCGCAGCCTGCGCCAGACGCTCGTCTGGATCGTCCCAATACTCGGCGTGAAGCGAGAGTGGGTCCACGATGTCGCCATCGAGCGCTAGGCTGCGCGGATCGTAGCGCCACGTCTCGATGATCGCCTCAGCTTCGTCGATGTCGTTAACTTCCTTGATCCCGTGCTTCGCGAAGAAGACCGCCCAGTCAGCAGCCTCGATGGCGTAGGTCGGCAAGCGCGGCGGATTGAGGTCCGTGAGCGCAGCGAGCGCCGACTCACCGGCCAGCATGAGTGGCGGCGTTCCGCGTTTGAACTGCACGCCATGACGGCCGCGCCGGGGCGTGCGCAGCAGCGTGCGGCTGATTTCGATAAGCGTGCGCCGGTCCGTATTGTAGGTCAGCGTCTTCTCGCGTCCGCGCCGTTCAACCGTCGCCAGATTGCGCAAGGCAAGCTCGTCGAAGGCTCGCCCGACCGACATCGCCGAATAGTGCATCTGCTCCGCGAGGGCCGAAGGCGTTAAGCGCTCATTCTGCCGCCCGTAGAGGACGTGATGAAACAGCACCGCCTGGGCGACGGGCGAGAGATGGTCACGGCGCGCGCGGTCCGGTGTGCGGAAATGCTCGCGCAAATCCATCGCCAGTTGCGGGATGTAGAGCTGGTTGCCTGGCACGGCGAACGCGACGCCGAGCGCCACCAGACGCGCGCGCAGCGTCGATGTCATGTAGCGCCCGGCGAAGACGACAACGTCCTCTGAGGCGCCTTCAACGAGCGCGACGTGTTTGGCGATTTCGGCTGGCGTCGTCTCGATCGTCGTTGTCGCCACCACGAAGATACAGGTTCGCCGGGCGATGTGAGCGCTGTAGAACTGATAGCGATGTGCCATGAACACGGGCAAAGCCTCGGCCCCCGCCCACGCGCGCAGCGTGATCGGTGTATGCAGGGTCGCGACGAGATACGCCTGCAGCGCTTTGGCGAAGGCTTCGTCTCGATCAGGGCGGGGATCGTTCTCTAACATCACGATGAATACTAACAGAACGACAGTTACTATTCAATGAGTATGTTATCTTACTGTTTCAGAGACTATTTTCTCAACTCTGCTGGCTAAGTGCTTGAAGCGGCTCGTTAACGGCCCCCCGTAGCAGCGGACCGCCGCCGGTGCCTCTCGGTGGCTGTTACGAAACGTCGGCACTCTGCGGCGATCTGCATTCGTAACACCTTCCCACCCGCGCCTTTGTTCGCTATTTGTTCTGGCATGGGGTATAACGGCGACGAGACCACCGGCTTTCAGTCGCCGGCACAGGACTACATTGAGGGCGTCCTGGATTTGGCCGCCATTCTCGATTTGCGGCGCCCTGGGCGCTATCCGGTGCGCGTGAAGGGCCAAGCCCTCATCGCACGCGGCATCCACGACGGCGACATCCTTGTCGCCGATGCGTCAGCTGAGCCGCGCGCGGGTATGGTCTGCGTCGCCATGGTGGGCGGGGACGTGATCCTCGCGACGCTGAGCCAGCGCGGCGATCTCTGGGTGCTGCAGCCAAGTTCCGGTCCCATCGTGACCATCGCCGACGATGTAGAGGTCTGGGCCATCGTGCAGGCGCTCGTGCGGACGGACGTGTGATGTTCGCGCTGATCGACGCCAACAGCTTCTATTGCTCATGCGAGCGCGCATTCGATCCGAGACTGCGCGGCCTGCCGGTGGCCGTCCTTTCCAACAACGATGGCTGCGCGATCGCGCTGACGCGCGAGGCCAAGGATATCGGCCTCAAGATGGGCGATCCATATCACCTGGCCGCCAAGCGCCCCGAGTTGCAGCCGCTTGTCTGGCGCTCATCCAACTATGCGCTCTACGGCGATATGAGCCGCCGCATATTCGAGACGCTGCTCGGCATGGTGCCGGTGGTCGAGCCCTACTCCATCGACGAGATGTTTCTCGATCTAGAAGGTGTGCCGGGTGATCTGGCGCAGCTCTCCGCCGATATCCGCGCGTGCGTGCGCCGCGTTGCGAAGATCCCGTGTTGTGTTGGCATCGGCCCCACCAAAACCATCGCCAAGCTCGCGAACAAGGTCGCCAAGCAGGACCACAACGGCCCCGGCGTGTGCGATTTCAGCGAGGAAGAAATACGCCAGCGCGCCTATCCGTCGATCGCCATCGGCGATGTCTGGGGCATGGGCCGCGCATCGGTTGCGAAGCTCAAGAAGCAGAACGTCGAAACCGTCGCCGAGTTCGTCGCCATGCCGAATGATCAGGTGCGCGACTTGCTGACGGTCGTCGGCGCCAAGACGCAGGCCGAACTTCAGGGCCGCGTCTGCTTCCCGTTCAACGACGCACCGGCCACGCGCAAGAGCCTTGCTGTGACGCGGAGTTTCGGGCGGCCTGTGTTGACTTGGACCGAGATGGAGCAGGCCCTCGCCTCCTACGCCGTGCGCGCGGCAGAGAAGCTGAGGCGTCATCGGCTCATGGCGAACGCGATGCAGGTCTTCATGCGCACGAACGAATTCAACAACGATCCGCGCTATTCCAACCAGGCCACGTTCGAGATTGAAGGCGCGGCCGATACGCTCGCGCTCATCGGTGATGCGCTGCGCGCCGGACGGCGGATGTGGCGCGACGGATGCCGGTACTTCAAGGCGGGTATCGTCCTGCTCGATCTCAAGCCTGCGGCGGATACGCCCGCCAACCTCCTCCCATCGCGCGATCCGGAACAGTCAGCTCGGCTGATGGCGGCGCTGGATGCGGTCAATACGCGCTACGGCCAGCGCACCTTAAGCCCGGCAGTCGCCGGCATCACACGCGGCTGGACGATGCGCCGCGAGCGCCTCTCGCCGCGCTATACGACCCATATTGATGAAATCTTGGTCGTGACGGCTTAGCAGAAATGACGGACACTTCTGGCCATGTGCAACCGCTACGCATCCGACATCCGCAAAGCTGGCTTAGAGCGCGAGTTCTATGGCTTCGAGGAATGGAGCGAGACGCGCATCAACATCATCCTTGAGGTCTTCCCGAAGAGCATCGGGCCGGTGATCGTCAAACGTGACGACGGCAATCTCGAATGGAAGCGAATGCGCTGGGGTTTGCCGGGACCGCCGAGCACGGGCGGCGCGCCTGTTACAAACATCCGCAACCTTGCCAGCCCGCACTGGCGCGGCGTGCTTGGTCCCGCAAACCGCTGCATCGTGCCCTTCACGGCCTTCAGCGAGTACGAGGACAGCTCGCCGAAAGGCAAGAAAGTCATCCGCTGGTTCGCCCCACCCGATCGCGGGATGATGGCTTTCGCGGGCGTGTGGCGAACGTGGCGCGGCGACTACGGCTCGAAGAAAGAACCGAACGTAGGCGAGCATCTCCTATTCAGCTTCCTGACGACGGCGCCGAACGACGTGGTCCGTCCGGTGCACGCCAAGGCGATGCCGGTGATCCTCTCGACGGAGGCGCAATACGAGGAATGGCTCACGGCACCGGCCAACACGGTTGAGGCCATCCAGGCACGCGTTCTCGACAATAGTGCCCTCGAAGTCCTCGGTGATGATGAAGCCGCCGACTATGCGGGCGGTTATATCAAGTGACCGCGCACGCGGTTAGGCTCCATCACGATCCGGCAGTTTTATGCGGTTCGCCCCAAATGACCGCACCTCGCGATCATAGAACGTGACGATGCGCTCGATCCCCCGCTCCTCGCGCCCGGCCTGACGGTCGCTCTCAAGAACGCGCTGCCACTCGGCGAGCGCCCGCTGCATTTCGCCCAATATCCGGAGCGGAGTGTTTTCCTGAATGATGCGGATGCGCTGCGGATAAACGCCGGTCACGATGTAAGGTCGACGGATGCCGTCCCGATACACGCCGTTCTGCGCCGACCAGAACGCGTGCGCGAGCGCCTTATCGCCGTGCTTCTCTAGTGCGCCGATAACGACATCGCGCGCCTCCGTCGTGGCAATGGGAAATAGCGTGCCGACATACGCCCGCGCATTCGAGAATGTGAACCGACCCGCCAGCTCGCGCCAGGACGCGCAGGCGTTGTTGATGATGATCGGATAGTTCTTGTTCGCGAGGGAGCGCGGCAACGCGAGATAGTTGTGATCGAACATTTTAAGCGCGGCGGAGTCCGCAACGCGGGGAATGAGTTCCTTTAACACCGGCTCCAGCTTGTCGGTGCGCGTCCATTCCATGAAGTCGTCGAGCGCGCGCCCTGCATCCACCTTCTCCAGGCGGTCTGGATCATCCCACAAGACGCCGTCGAGTTCATGGAAGCGCATGAACTGCATGACCTCCAGTTTGTCGTCCTCGCTTTTGCGCGGGTCGCCGATGCCTAGCGCGATATCGACGACGAGCTTGCGAATGCGGCCGTCGCTGTCGGTGAATTCGTAAGTCCAGCGATAACCATCAGCGTCGCCGCAATGCGTGGCGAGCACGAGAAGGTCGTAGGGATAGAGTTCGATCATCCGCGAGACTTCATCGACGGTAGCGCCGCCGCCGCGATGTGCGCGCACGAACATCCCGCGTTGCGCGAGAAGCCGCGCCGCCGCGTCAATCTCGGGCGCATCCGTCTGCTGCGGGTCGATCAGCACGGCGACGTTCGTGCCGCGCACGCTGGGCTGCTCATTCGAGAAGCCATTGATGATGGCGAGGCCGAGATCGGGATATTTGAACAAGTGTGTGGACGGCAGTTCCGGCAATGCGAAACCATAGGGAATGTCGCCGGTGATGAACGTCAGCGATCCCTTCTCCGGCAAGACGATGTCACCGCACATCGCGCGTATCGTGCGTGCCAGCTCCTGCAGCCGTTCTGTCGGCGACACGTCGCGATCATCGTAGAGGCCATAAAACGCCTCCAGGATGGCGCGCCCATCATGCTTGGATCGTTCGGGTATTACGCAAAGGCCAGCACCAAGTGCGAACGCGTAGTTCGCAGCGATCACTTCGGACAACGGCTCGCCCGCCTCACAGACGACGAGGTGATCGGATTTCCCGCGAACTTGCACGGCAGGTGATGGCTCATCCGCGAACGCGATCATCTTGCCCGCCCGCAGTGCCGTCAGCAGTCCGAGGCCGATACTGTGACGGCTCCATTGAAGGGTTTCGAGCGCGCGGCCCTTCTCGGCGGCGAGCCCCTTCACCGCCTCTCCATCATTGATGCGGCGCGGTCCCACGCGCTGCAGATAGCGGTCCAGGGCGGCCTCGGCGTCGGCACCGAGGCCGGCATAGTACACCTCTTTGGCCCGCGCCCTGGCGACGGCGTTGTTCCGGCGCGTGACCTCGGCCTGGCTGTCGTCCCGTGTCATCCGCGGCCCGTCGATCACCGGCAGGTAGGCGCCTGGGCGGGCGAGCGCGCACGTGAGCATCGCCGCAAGTTCGGCGTCGTCGCTGATCACCACGGTTGGCAGCAACGTGGGGCATTTCATGCGCGCAGAATACCAGCAGGGCTGATTCCAGCGTCCCTTAATCCGCCTTCGATTCGAAGTGGCGCTCATGAGGGGCGAAAAGATTCGGCTCTCACTCCCATCCATCACTGCAGGCAGAATGTGCCACTCCGTTTGCTACTCAGCCCGCTGGGTCCGGCCAAGTGAGCGTACCCCGCCCGCCGGAGCTGGCCTTAGGCGTCCTCGTCATCTCCGAGCGCATTGACGCGAAGCAGCCCCGACACGCCCTCATACAATACGACGCGCTCGGCCCTGGGAAAACCCTGCAGCCGCCACGCCAGATGCAGTGCGCTCGCATAGACCGCATGAGTCGAACGCGCCTCACCCATGTCGAGCGCTCGGCGCAGGCCATCGGCCAGGTCCAAGGTCCGCGGCTCCAGCGCTTCCTCGGGAAAAGCCTCGCTCATGTCCGCCTCCAATTTCAGCATTGCAGCAGATCGACGGTGTTCTGTTCAAGCGCGCGCATCATTCCTGGCTTTTCCTCCTCATTCTCGAAACGGCAGCTTTACAGAGCCAGCACGGAGGCGCCCGTTCCCGCATTGTCCTTAAACATCGCGCGTGCAGCGACTTGCACACATAAGCACGGCGCATGTGCCTTGGACGCACCTGTCTCCCGACCGCAGTAAATGTTGATGGCGGCGGGGACGCGGCGCGCAGGAAGGGAAACTATGGCCAAGTTCGATTGGCACTTTTGGCGGTGGCGCCGGCGCAGGCGTTCTCCGGGGTCTTAAGCGCCTCAGCCCGTCCGCAATATCCCGGTTACATCGCACGAAGCCAACTTCACGACGTGGGCGCACGAGAAAGGCGTCCGCTGCCGCGATGTGCTCATGCATCCACGAGAGCTTTGGCGATCGCATCTTTCCGAGTACGTGAACGGGCGCCCTTACGGGCGCCCGCCCCGAGACTAGAGCTTGGTCCCTTGAGATGACGCGCATCTTTCATGGAGGAGTCTAACACCCGCATTCGCTCGGCGAAGATTCCGGTTTCAGCCGATCTCGCGCCAACTCGCGCGCGAGAATTCATCCTCGAAATTCCCCGCTCTTCCCACATTGCTCGCGCGAAGTGAGTTGCACACGTCGACACTCACAATGCGCGAGGAAGTCGAAAATTTGCACACGGCTTGCACACGCGATACGTTATTTATCTGAAAACACAGGGTTTTGCGTCCAATCCATCAT
>JADLHI010000368.1 GCA_020848895.1 Hyphomonadaceae bacterium | reverse complement strand
CCCGGCGCAATTCATCTTCAAGGAACGCCGCCCGCGCCGTCGCTTCACGCGCGGCCCACTCATGCACGGGCGGCTCAACCGCTTCCGGCGCAGCCATCAGCGGGATCGGCGCGGCAACCGGCGCGCGCGTCTCAAGATAAGCGACGCGTTGCTCGAAATAGCGTAGCCGCCAGGCCTGCAACGCGATGTTCTCATCCTCAACCGGCTCTTCCTTCACCGGCTCGACTTCAACGTCCACCGTCCGCGCCCGCTCAATCTCGGCCGCGCGCAACCGCGCCAGCTCAGCCGCATCGAGATCGTTTAGCTGCCCACCGCGTTGCGCCACCGCGAGTTGGCTTGCAAGCTCATCGGTCCGCGCCCGCGCCGTTTCAAGCGCGCGTTCAAGCTCGGCAATGCGGCCGTCACGAATTTCCAGCAGACGCTGCGTCGGCGCGGCGTCGAGATCGACCTCCCGCTCAACCGGCCCATCGCCAGTGAATCGGATCAGATCGCGCAGCAGATTTTCGCGTTCGCGCTTTGCCGCCGCCTCTTTCGGCGCCGCGCGCTCGGCCGCGAACATCCAGCCCGCGAACACCATCGCGAGCATCGTCAGCAGAAGTGGCACCGCCAATTGTCCGATCAGATAGATCATCTCAACTGCTCACATAAAACTCGATGCGCCGGTTGGCGGCTTGCCCGGCGGGCGTGGCATTGCTCGACCGCGGCCGGTCAGGCCCATAACCGTGCGCCGTCAGACGCGCGCGCGCCACGCCTTGGCCCGCCAGATAAGCTGCAACCGTGTCCGCACGCCGGCGCGACAGATCCATGTTGGAAGTGCGGTCGCCTGTGTTGTCGGTGTGACCGGCCACTTCGATCGAAAACCGGTCGCAACGCAGCGCCACCGAAGCCAGCGCGTTCAGCACGTCCCGGCTCCCGGGCGCCAACGCCGCCGAACCCTCGGCAAAAGTAATGACGTTGCGCTCCATCAGCCGATCGAACGCGCGCTCGCACGTCTCGGCGTCGCCGTCGCTGAGATTGAGGCCCTGCAGCTCCGGATGATCGACGTCCAAGCCATCGATCGTGATCGCCAGCCGCGACCGGAACGGGGCCGGCGGTTCGGCCAACGCTTGGCGTACGGCGTTGACGCCGGCTTGTCCGCCATCGCCGATCACCACGATCTGCCCGTCAATAATCCGCGCTTCGCCGGTATTGAGATCAGCCACCGCGCGCACCGCCTCGCGCGCCACTTCGGAAAACAGCGGCGACGCTGCGCCACCGGCGACATGCATGTCGTCAACCGCTTCGAGAGTTCCGAACGCTTGCGATGCGGCGCTCATAAGATCGACGCGCGCGTTCTCGCTGGGCACGGCCCCGCTCAGCACCACACGTGAGGACTCGCGCCGCACGCTCCACGCGAACGGCCGCTCGATGTTGCCGACGTGCAAAGCCGCCGTGTTGACGCTGGTGACGCCGCCCGACCATCGGCCGCCGCCGCCCGCGGCGTGCAACGCCGCTTCGCGCGCCGCGGCGATATCCGCTTCATCCTCGACAATCCCGCGCAGCACCACGCGCTGGCCGACCATCTCAACGTCGAGCCCCGGAAAGCCTTGCGCCATCAGCGCCGTCGCCACGCGCTCCTTCAGAACGCCCGGCACACGCCAGAACGCGCCGTTGTGCGGGCCAAGCATGCCCCACAGCACCGCAACCAAAGCAGCGCCCAAGCCGCTGAAAAACAGCAAACGGCGCCGGCCCGCCTGGTCGCCAACAGCCATCATGACACCCGCGCCCGGCGAACTTGAGCTTCCGTCAAAGCGGCGCGCAGATCGTCTGTTTCGCGCGCGGCCTCGCGCCGCCGTTGGGCGCCCAACATGATGTTCGCGCGCCAGCCGATGCCGAAGCCAATCAGCGCCGCGATGGCGAAGAGGATCACCTCTGAGAGGATAAGGCCGATCATTTTTCCCGCATTGCGCGCACGCATTAACGCCTTAACGCCCTTCTAATGCCCGGCGAACTAAGCGAAAACCGGAAAACCCCTGAGGGCGAACCCAAACCTAGGCTCGATGGCCCACCACATCACCAGCACCTCCAATCCGCAGATCAAGACGCTGAAGAGCCTGCATCTGAAAAAGGGACGCGCCGAAACCGGTTTGTTCCTGGCCGAGGGCGCGCGCCTTGCGGTCGAAGCGGCTGACCTCGGGGTATGGCCGGAGATCCTGGTGTTCTCGCCCGCGGCGCTGCAACGCGATCAAGTCCGCGCTCTGATCGCGCAGGCCGAAGCGCGCCGTGTCCACACGATCGAGACCAGCGAAATGGTGCTTGCCCAGATCAGTAAGCGCGACAACCCCCAGACAGTGATCGGCGCCTACCGCCAGCGCCTCACGCCGCTCGATCAAATCAGCGGCGACACCGTGGTTGCGCTCGAAGGCGTTCGCGACCCGGGGAATTTGGGCACCATTCTGCGCACCGCCGACTCCACCGGCGCGGGCGGCGTGATCCTTATCGGCGAAAGCTGCGATCCGTTTTCCGTTGAGGCCGTACGGGCCAGCATGGGATCCTTGTTCTCGATGAAACTTGCGCGCGCCTCATTTGAAGATTTGCTGCGCTACAAGAAGGCGCACGGCGCCAGCATGCTGGGTCTTTCGCTCAAGGGCGCCGCGTTCGATGCCGATCGGCCGGCGCCGGCGCGCGCGATCGTCTTCATGGGCAATGAGCAATCGGGCCTGCCGGCGCACATGGAGGAAGCCTGCGACGCGCTCGTGAAGCTGCCGATGCGCGGGCGCGCCGACAGTTTGAATCTTGCGATCGCGACGGGCGTGATGCTCTACGATCTTTGGCGGAGACGCGGATATGACGGCGCGCGCGCCTGAGCTTTTGATCGCCGACGATTGGCGCGACTATCGCCTGCTGGATTCCGGCAATGGCGGCAAGCTCGAACAAGTCGGCCCTTACCGCTTCGTGCGTCCCGAGCCGCAAGCGCTCTGGGCGCCTGCGCGTGCCGCCGCGGAATGGGACGCGGCCGATGCAATTTTCTCGCCGTCCTCTTCGGAGGATGAAGAGTCCGGCCGCTGGCGCTTCAATCGCGAACTGCCGCAGAACTGGACATTGAAGTGGGACGACATTTCGTTCGTCTCGCGGCCAACGCCGTTCCGGCACCTGGCGTTCTTTCCAGAGCACTCGGTGCATTGGCGCTATGCGCGAGAGTATCTGACAGCGCATCGCGGGCCGCAGCCGGAAGTGCTCAATTTGTTTGGCTACACCGGTCTTGCATCGCTCGTGTGCGCAAAAGCGGGCGCGAAAGTGACCCATGTCGATGCGTCGAAGAAGGCGATTGG